>NZ_JBYNDP010000025.1:0-32105 GCF_059783535.1 Tateyamaria sp.
CGACGGCCGGCATCTCGGTCACGCGCGCGGGAACAGCCCCCGCAATGCCGCACCGATCAGAGGTGGACGCGCTGTTCTGAGCCCCCAAGCATGGTAGACCTGCCAAGGCATTGAAAAGAAAATGTATTATTCGAATCTCAGCAAGTCTGTCCGTCGGAGTTGAGCCATTCTGTGATGGGTTCGAAATATCGGCGGCGCGACAAGGTGAGCGCACTTGAAGGGAGCCAAGTCAACAATCCTGCGTATGAATTCAGGACAGTTTTGCAAATCATCTGCATCGCGTCGCTGCTTAATGAGCTCGTTTGGTATGCGCACCACTTCGACTGCGCGGGATGCAGGCAGTGTTGGTCATCGAAACGCCGCAAAATCTACGTTTTGGTCTTCTCACCTCGATCTGTCCGTCGTCAAACTTGGCTTCAGCTCGAAACCAGCATTCCGGATGCGTCAGGTCCAATTCGCTCCGAAGACAGCGAAAGGAGTGGTAGATCGCGTCATAGACAGGAAAACCAGACAGCGCGCGAAGGGCCTTGGCAAAAGCCTCTTTTCGGCTTCTCAAGTCAATCAAGCGAGCAGCTTGTCAAAGGAACATATCGAACATGAAGTACAAAACTGGGAATCCACGGCGAACACAGCTCCGCTGAGACGCTGACTGCCCCCAAAAATGCATAGTCAGAACAGCCACGCCAGGTTCGTCATCGATCAGATCGCGTTGCTGATGCCCGTAACCGGCGTGGCAACACCGGTGATGGCGGACAGCGCTTTTTGGAATTGCGTGTAGGGGGCCTCGGCCGCATACAGAATGTCTCCGTCTCTGATGTTGAACCGTCCGCCAAAGAACAGACCAGATGGTTGGGTCAGATCAAAGGCATAAATAGCTTGCTGCTGGCCGTTGAAAGCCGCGCCTGCCAATTGTCGTAAGCGCTCCGGCGGCTCTTCGCGCAGGACAAATACGCTGTTGGGATAGCCCGATTGCGGGGCCAATCCGCCAACGAGGCCAAGCGCCTCAATCAGGTTGATCGTTGGTTTCGGAAACTCGACAAGGGCCTGACCGGTCACCGCGCCGATCGCGGTAAAGGCGCGGCGGTCCTGCCGGACCGTGATCTGATCCCCGGGGACCAGAGCAATGTCAAACCGCGGCTCTGCCAAAAGATCATCCAGCCAAATGCTACCAGTTGTCTGGCCACGCTGCACCAGAACCTCGGTCAATTCGGATTCGACCGTAAGGCCACCGGCCTTGGCCAGCATCGCCCGCAATGTCCGGGCAGACCGATCAATGGGATAAACACCCTGCGCCGCTATGTTGCCCAAGACCGTGACCGTCGCGCCGTTGCCTGGCAGGCGCGCGATCATGATCTGGGGGTCCGGGGTTTGGGCTGACATCTCCTCTGACAGATCTAGACGCAGTTGTTCTGTCGTGAGGCCCGCCGCCTGAACCCGCCCGGCATAAGGGACAAATATGGCCCCCTGATCATCCACCTGCACCTCGGTCAGCGTGGTAGATCCACCAACCGTTTCAAACAGCCCATCATCGACGTTTTCCCAGATCGTCACGTTCAACAGATCGCCGGAAGAGATCAACTCCGCGTCGATGCGGCCACGCGCCAGAAAGCTGTTTGGAAATCCACTGCGGGCGCTGAAGTCTTCTGGCCCCGCCACGCGTGCAACATTCGCATCGACCGGAACAGCCAGCACTTCGGCATTCAGCGCTTCTGCCGATGCAAGTATTTCACGTGCATTCGGTCCGGGACGTGGCAAACCGCACGCGACAAGGACACAACACAGAAGCCCGAATTGGAGTGTTTTTCGCACCATCTTGATACCGCCGAAACAAGTCTTGCGCACCTTTCGGTGCTGCCGAAAAAACGAGCCGCTCAAATACCAACGCGGGAAAAGGTCTGCCGCACATCCGGCCCTGTCCCGAGCCAGCCGGCAATCACATTTGCAACATGGTCCACGATCCGAACGCGTTGGGTTTGTCCCGCTGCCTCCGCGTCCAAAGCCTGCTGCCCACTAAACGCAACAAGGTCCGCCGACACGTCCGGCTCCGTCGCCAGAACCACACCGCTGCGCGCATCGACGACCTGAATAGCAAAGTTGATGTTGTGCACACCCGCAGCAGAAAGCTGTCTCCGCGTTCGATCTGTCACGGCGTGAAAGCGGTCCACCGTTATGCGCAGATCGACAGGACGCCCCCGGTTCTGCAACCCCGCTGCCCCCTTTTCGACGGCCTCGCGCATAATGCGTTCGACCTGCGCATGGCGATCACCGGGAAGCTCACCGCGCCACACGATATCTGCTTCTGCCGAAAACGTATTGGCCTCGGTGACGGTCAGCGTCCTGGGTACGTCCACAGATACAGAATTCAGTCGCCAACCACTTGATTGTTCTGCGCTGGGGTTCTGATCGTAACTTGTTTCCCAAACCTGCGTACAAGCCGAAAGCGCAAAGGCCGCAAAAAACCCTAAGCTGACCTTCCAAAAGGCACGAACGCTACCTGTCAAACCCAAAGACACAGCCCTATGCACTTCGAAACCCCCAGCTCTGAGAAACATAACTCCGCACACGAAAACATCCGAACGTCGGCAATGATGCAGCTTCTTCAACGCAAGAAGGGAAAACAGGACACACGCACAGCAGCACGTGATCCACACGCCTCATGTCCCCCAATGCGCGGCACCTGGCAGCTTGTCCGGCATGCAGCACTTTTCTACCGTAGCGAGTGGCGCCACCACTTAACAAGATGGTCAATTTCAACCGGAACAATTCCGCCGACGCGCGAAGAGGTTAGACATCTCCGTCATCAAAACGATCAACACAAACTGGCTATCAGTACTTGCTACTCCGTGCGCCAACCTATTGAATCACGGCAACATTCCGCACACCCATAACACGCCAACAGATGTCATTTTGATGGATGCACCGATTAAATCCGATCTTTTCTAGCTGCTGACCCGTCACAAATACGGTGATCAGCTCCCAGCGATGATCAGCCGCTTGTAAGCTGCGCGCAGCCGCAGGAACACCGGACCGGCCTTGCCGCCGCCAATTACACGACCGTCAATTTCGAACACGGGCGTTTGCGCGCCAAAAGTGCCTGTCAGGAACGCCTCGTCCGCCGCATAGGTGTCGACAAGGGAATAGTTGCGCTCAAAGACCGGAATGTTCTCGGCCTGGCACAGATCGATGACCTTCTGCCGGGTGATGCCGTTCATGCAGTAGTCCCCGGTGGACGTCCAAACCTCGCCCTTCTTCACGACAAAGAAGTTGCAGGCATTGGTGGTGTTCACAAATCCAAACGGGTCCAGCATCAACGCTTCGTCTGCCCCTGCCCGCACGGCATGGTTCAGGGCAATGATGCAATTGAGTTTGGAATGCGAATTCAGTTTCGCATCCTGTGTCAGTGGCAGTCCCCGGTGATGCGGCACCGTATGGAGGCGAATGCCACGCTCGACCACGCTCTCATCAGGTTTCGAATGCTCGGCGATGATGACAATGGTCGACCCCCACAGGCTCAGATGCGGGTGCTGGAACGGCTTGGTCTTGCGACCTCGCGTCACCATTAGGCGGATGTGCACATCCGTCTCCATCTCATTGGCCGCTAGCGTGTCCCAAACGGCCTGCTTCAACGCCGCGCGGTCCAGCCCAATCTCGATCTCGGTATAGGCGGATGCCTCGAACAACCGATCCAGATGATCGTCTAAGAACGGGATATGCCCATCATACAGGCGCAACCCTTCCCAGATCCCATCGCCCAGCATGAAGCCACTGTCATAGACCGACACAACGGCCTCCGCCCGCGGAACAATGCGCCCGTCAACGTAGATCAGGATGTGATCGTTGCGATCATCTGCCGCCGCATCATGGGTCGAGATAGGTGTGTCTGTCATGGATGGCCCCCTTGCAGAACCTCATGCCACCGGAGTGCCATAGGGGGCAAGAGCGCGCAGTGGATCGCACTGGCCGGATTGGGACACTCGCGCGCCTACAGGTGCGCCATCAATTCAATCCGATTGCCAAACGGATCAAAGACATAGGTGCGCGCAAACCCATCCAAAGGCTGGTCGTCAACGCACGCAAACCCTGCCGCGTCGCACCGCTCCCGCAACTGGGGCAGATCATCAACCACAAAGGCGGGATGCGCCTTCGTTGCCGGACGGAAATCCTGCATCACGCCTAGATGCACCTTCACATCACCATGCTGAAACCAGCAACCACCGCGCGTTGCCAGGTTCTCTGGCTTCGAAGCCTCGGAAAGGCCCAGAACGCCCGCATAGAAGCGTCTCGCGGCCTCCTCCTCGCCCTGCGGCATCGCAAGTTGCACATGATGAATGGTCTTGAGCATGAAGTTCCTCGGGTGTGGTTGCAGCTCAAGCTGCCGTTTCGCACGAAAAAGCGAAAGCAAGTGCGGTGAAAAGAAGCGGAGCTTTGCCCAAACATGGCCCATGCACGGATCAGAGCATCGCGAAACGGCTTACCTGTAAAAGCACATTTGCTTCGCTTGCTACACCTTGCCATTCTGCGTGCAACCGCCCAGAGCCGGACAGCCTACAACAGAGAAGCTCATTATGATCGGGTACGTGACACTCGGAACCGACGATCTGGCCAAGGCCAAGGCATTCTATGCTCCGCTTTTTGAACACATGAAGCTCCCGGTCTGCTTTGAAGACGCGCAAGTCGTGTCCTGGGGCGACAAGGACGATGAAACCGTGCCGCGCTTCTTCGTGTGCTATCCGTTCGATGACAGGCCCGCCTCTACTGGCAACGGGACCATGACAGCATTCCGGGTAAAAACCGCGTCAGATGTCGACATTTTGTACGAGGCTGCCATGCGCGGCGGTGGCACGGATGAAGGAAAACCCGGGTTCCGTCCCGAAATGTACGGGGACAAGTTCTATGTGGCCTATGTGCGCGATCTGGATGGAAACAAGCTCGCCTTTGCCTGTTATGATGGCAAGGCAAACCCATAGATTTCAACAGGATACACGCATGGCAGCTGCGCGGCAGAACGAACGCGTTGCAATTGCTGCCCTGCCCGTATTGTGTGTTTGCACCCGACTGTTGCCTTTGACATTGTGCGCCCATGAGCACCACATATTCCATCCGTTCCAACCGTCTGATTGCCACCTTCGATCCCGACGGGGCGCGCATGCGCAGCCTGTGTTTGGACAATGGGCCAAACCTTGTTCTGGACGTAAATGATACAACGTCCCAAGAGCTGCGTGATGCCTATGGTGGCACCATCGTGGGACCGCTTGCCAACCGTGTTCGCGGGGGACAAGTATTTATCGGGGAAACGGTGTATAAGATGCCGTTGAACGAAAACGGGTCCACGGCGCTTCACAGCGGGCCAGATGGGCTGGACCGGGCGATCTGGTCCGTCGCCGCGCAGGATCGCACCGCACTGCAATTGACCCATCACTTGTCAGACGGCCATGGCGGTTTGCCGGGAAATCGGGACATCGAGCTGTGGTTCGAGGTGGCCGACAACACTCTGACCGTGCGCATCACGATGACAACGGATGCCCCGACACCTGCCTCCATTGCGCACCACCCCTACTGGCGGGTCACGCCCGAGCACACGCTTCTCATCCACGCCACGCACTATCTCCCCACGGATAATGCCAATCTGCCAACAGGCGTCATTGCGCCTGTTGAGGATACCCCGTTTGATCACCGGACCGCGCGGCCCATCGACCCAGGCACAGACCATAATTTCTGCGTGGCCGAACAGGCAATGGCTCAGCCAGCCCTCATGGCGACACTGACAATGCCATCTCATAGTCTTGAGATTGCCAGCACCGAACCGGGGCTGCAGGTCTATTCCGGTGCGTTCCTTCCTACGATCCCCGAAGCGGACATTGCGCCGCTGACGGGTGTTGCGCTTGAACCTCAGGGCTGGCCGGATGCCGTGAACCACACCGACTTCCCAAGTGTGATCTGCACGCCCGATCACCCCTATTCACAAATCACACAGTACACCCTGCAACCCGCCACATAATTGCCACATTTGAACCATCCCGGCGGCACAATTCCGTGCTGGGCTGTGTTCTACCGCGTACACGAACGCGGTGTGTTCAATGTATGAGGTGCCAAAATGTCGAGCAAAGAACGTCCCAAACCCCCCAAACCGGGGTCCAAGAAGGACAGCAAACCAGCGCCCTATTTCACAGACTACGCCAGCATCTGATCGCAGGTGACACCACCCGGGGCTACGGCTAATCTTGCGCCATGAGCGATCCCGTTTCTTCGATCCGCAATCTTGGCCCGGCCATGGACGCGGCCTGTGCCAAGGCTGGCATACCGGATGCAGACACCTTGCGCACCCTTGGTGCCGACGATGCTTATGCCCGCCTGCTGCGGTCTGGCATGCGCCCGCATTTCATCGGCTACTACGTGCTGGTCATGGGATTGCAGGGACGCCCATGGAACGATTGCAAGGGCGAAGAGAAGAAAGCGCTGCGCAAACGTTTTGACGCGATCAAAGCCCAAGCCTTTGACAAGGGGCTCAGCGATTTCGAACGAACCTTGAACGAGATCGGCGTCATCGCCAAAGCCTAACCTGCACATTTGGTGCAACGCACGGTGCAGTGACGCGACCTTAACCCGAAACACCAACAGCCTTTGCCGCGCAACATGTTGTGTCAGAGCCTCTGATTGCCCAAAGCCGGTGTACGGGGGGTGCACAGAGGATGCACGCAAGGTGCATATGGAATGCCGGAAAGACTTCCAGATAAATGCTATCGGTTACAGATGGTTGAAGCGTGAACTTCATTCGCAGACAAGCGAAAAAAAACACGCGTCGCCCGCACGCCCCACTAACCCTTGCTCAACAAAAGAAAACCGGCGCACCCTTGGGGCACGCCGGTGTTCTGTCTCTGTACGGTATGCGCGGTTGGCTTAGCCCACCAGCTCCAGACCCGAGAAGAAATACGCGATCTCAACCGCAGCTGTCTCAGGTGCGTCCGACCCGTGGACCGAGTTCTCACCAACGCTCTCGGCAAACTCGGCACGGATGGTGCCTGGGGCCGCGTCGGCAGGGTTGGTCGCGCCCATTACTTCGCGGTTCTTAGCAATGGCGCCCTCGCCTTCCAGAACCTGCGCCACGATCGGCTCGGAGGCCATAAACTCACACAGTTCGTCATAGAACGGACGCTCCGCGTGCACCTTGTAGAACTCGCCAGCCTGCGCCTTGGTCAGGTGGATGCGTTTTTGCGCCACGATGCGCAGGCCAGCCTCTTCGAACTTGGCATTGATCTTGCCCGTCAGGTTGCGGCGGGTTGCATCGGGTTTGATGATGGAAAAGGTGCGCTCGAGGGCCATGGGTGTCTCCTGTCAGCCGCGGCCGGGACCGTCCCGGCGCGAAAATCTGCGCCCCCGTATCATGGGGTTTTCTGGTTGGAAACCCCTGTCTCACCCTGCTCCCAAGCGGCCGCGGCCAGCGCCGCTGCCAGTGCCAAACCCAACGCTGTAAGGATCAACAACAGCAAGCCCTGCGGTGTCGCCACATCGCCCAGTACGGCAGTGGTCACCCAACTCAGTGCCGCCCCCAGCCCAAGCGCAATCGCTCCGCTTACACCCGACGCACTGCCGGCAAGGTCGGGCCGAACAGACAGGGCACCCGCATTGGCATTGGCCAGTGACAGCCCGTTGCCAATTCCGGCAACAACTGTGCTCAGAAACAACGGCGCGACGGATGCTCCGCCATTCATGTAATAGATGATCGCCGCACCAACCGCGAAAATGGGCAAGATCCGCCCCAGCAGGATCAAACGCATGGGCTCGATCCTTTCGACCAGCCTTGCCGACAGGCCAGCGCCCAGCATGAACCCCGCTGTTGTTGATCCAAGTGCGATCCCGATCTGCGCTGGCTCCAGACCAAACACGTCCGCCGCAACAAACGGTGCCCCTGTCAGAAACATGTAGAACGCACCGACCCCCAGTGCCTGAATCCCCACATAGGCCCAAAACAGCCGCTCCCGCAGCAGCGCGCCCACGCGCATCGATCGACCCGGTCCGGGGGTATGCGTCTCTCCCAAATCCCGTAGGCACCACAGCAGCAGTCCACCTCCAAGCACGGCGTAGGTCACAAAGACGGACCGCCAGCCAAATGCCGTTTCCAAGAGCCCGCCCAGCATGGGCGCCAGCATCGGCGCAATGGCCATGGCCGACGCAATCAGTGACAGTTTCGCCGCCGCCCGCCGCCCATCGTACATGTCCCGCACCACGGCAGATGCCAGAATGCCACCGCCCACCGCCACGGCCTGACCGGTCCGTGCAATCAGAAAAAGAGTGATGTTCTCAGCCATAAGGCATAGCACCGACGCCACCGCATAAAGTACCAGAAGTCCAAGGATGACAGGCCGCCGCCCCAACCTGTCTGACAGGGGCCCAAGCAACAATTGCAGCACCGCCGCCGCAAGCATGTAGAGCGAGATCGACCGCCCCATAACCGCCTCGGACACGCCAAACGCTTCGCGCATGGCCGGCAAGGCGGGCAAGAACATGTTCAACGTCAGCACGCTCAGCGCTGTCAGCAGAACAAGGGTTGCAAGGTGCGGTTGAGTTCGGGTCATCCGCAGGGGCTAGCACGCCCCTGCCCCCTCTGCTAGAGCGCCGCCATGCTGCGGATATCTGACATCACCTACGCCATTGCGGGCCGCCCCCTTTTCGAGGGGGCCAGCGCCGTCATCCCCGACGGTCACAAGGTTGGCCTCGTCGGCCGCAACGGCACGGGCAAGACCACGCTCTTTCGCCTGATCCGAGGGGAATTGGCGCTGGAGTCTGGCGATATCGCGCTTCCGTCCGGTGCGCGCATCGGCGGCGTAGCGCAAGAAGTTCCAGCCTCCGACACATCCCTGATTGATACTGTTCTAGCGGCAGATACAGAACGCGCTGCCTTACTCGCCGAGGACACTGATGACGCCGGCCGCATCGCCGAAATCCAGACACGTCTGGCCGACATCGACGCTTGGTCGGCCGAGGCACGGGCAGCTACGATCCTCAAGGGCCTCGGTTTTGACGACGATGAGCAACTCAAGCCCTGCGCTGACTTCTCTGGCGGATGGCGTATGCGTGTCGCACTCGCCGCTGTGCTCTTTGCCCAGCCAGACCTGCTGCTGCTTGACGAACCCACCAACTATCTCGACCTCGAAGGGGCGCTTTGGCTGGAAAGTTATCTGGCGAAGTACCCCCACACCGTCGTCATCATCAGCCACGACCGCGGCCTGCTGAACCGGGCCGTCGGCAGCATCCTGCACCTCGAGGACCGCAAGCTGACCTACTATCAGGGCCCTTATGATCAGTTCGCCCGACAACGAGCCGAAAAGCTCACACTTGCAGCCGCTCAGGCCAAAAAACAGGAAGCGCGCCGCGCCCACCTGCAATCCTATGTGGACCGGTTCCGCTACAAGGCTGACAAGGCGCGACAGGCACAATCCCGGCTCAAGGCGTTGGCAAAGATGCAGCCCATCACAACTCCGCAAGAAGCGGGTCTGAAACGGTTCGACTTCCCTAACCCCGAAGAATTGTCACCGCCCATCATTCACCTCGACGGCTCCAGCACCGGCTATGGCGACACGACCGTTCTGTCCAAACTGAGTCTGCGGATTGATCAGGACGACCGCATCGCGCTGCTGGGCAAGAACGGTCAGGGCAAATCCACCTTGTCCAAGCTGCTCAATGATCGCCTGCCTTCCATGTCCGGCAAGATGACCAAATCATCCAAACTGCGGATCGGCTACTTCGCGCAGCATCAAGTGGATGAGCTGCATGTGGACGAAACCCCGCTCGACCACCTACGCCGCGAACGCCCCGCTGAAACACCCGCCAAATGGCGCGCACGGCTGTCGGGATTCGGACTGATGGCCGAACAGGCGGACATGCTGGTCGGCCAACTCTCAGGCGGCCAAAAGGCGCGGCTGTCGCTCCTGCTGGCAACGCTAGACGCCCCGCACATGCTGATCCTCGACGAGCCCACCAACCACCTCGACATCGAAAGCCGCGAGGCACTGGTCGAAGCGCTCACCAACTACACGGGCGCGGTGATCCTGGTTAGCCATGACATGCACCTGCTCGAACTCGTGGCGGACAGACTGTGGCTGGTGTCGAACGGTACAGTCAAACCGTTCGAGGACGACCTCGAAGCCTACCGAAAGCTCCTGCTCAGTGACGGCAAACCCGCAAAGAGGGCCAAGACCGAAGCCCCCAAGGCCAAGAAGCCCAGCCGCGACGCATTGCTGGCACTGCGCTCGGAAGTGCGCAAATCCGAGGCGCGTGTGGAAAAGCTGAACCAGATGCGGGACAAGCTTGCCGACAAGCTAGCCGACCCGGACCTGTACGAAGACGAAAACATCTCAGAAATGGAAGTCTGGCAAAAGAAGTACGCCGAAGTGATGGACGCGCTTGACCGTGCCGAAAGCATCTGGATGCAAGATCTGGAAAAACTCGAAACCGCCGAACGGGCCTGATACTTCTTCTGGCTCAAAATACCTCGGGGAGTGTGAGGGGCAGCGCCCCTCATTCAAAACAAAAGGAACGCGCCAGTGGCGCACATTCTGGCAATAGCATGATCGATACCGCTTTCCTCATCACCGCCTTCGTAACCATGTTCGTGGTCATCGATCCCATCGGCCTCGCCCCGCTTTTCGTGGCCCTGACCCAAGGAGTACCCGAACGCCAGCGGAGGGCGATTGCTTTGCGGGCCTGCGCCATCGGCATGATCATCCTTATTGTATTCGCCCTGTTTGGCGAGGCGGTGCTGGGCTTTGTTGGCATCTCCATGCCAGCCTTCCGGGTCGCGGGTGGCGTCCTGCTCTTTCTCACCGCGCTTGATATGCTGTTCGAACGGCGCACCAAGCGCCGCGAGGACCAGGCCGAGGATGACGATCACAATGACCCGTCCGTTTTCCCCCTCGCCATCCCGCTGATCGCCGGTCCCGGCGCCATCGCGTCTGTCATTCTACTGACCGGCCAGAGGCCCGGAGTTGAAGGACTGGCGCTCGTACTGGCGATCACCGCTTTGGTGCTAGGTGTTTGCCTAGTCCTTTTTCTCGCGTCGAGCATGCTTGAACGCGCATTAGGCAAAACCGGGATCACGGTCGTGACGCGCCTGCTAGGCATGTTGCTTGCCGCGCTTTCAGTCCAGTTTGTGTTGGATGGTCTAAGCAACTTCGGACTGATGCCAGGCTAACAAACCCGGACACTTGCTATATATGTGACCTATGAGCGGCGATAGTATTGCACAACTGATCTACCTTGGAACCTTCGCGCTGGTGTTGGGGGGCGGTTTTCTTCTGACCTCAAAACTCAAGCTGGGCCAGACAATGCAGATGGCGGCGATCTGGGCTCTGATCTTTATCGGAGCAGTCGCGGTTGTGGGGCTGTGGGGTGATATTCAGGATGATCTGCTGGCCAATCAGACCCGCTTTGATGACAGCGGCACCATCACCATCCCGCGCAGCTTTGACGGGCATTACTACCTGACCCTCGACATCAACGGCCAGTCCACGGACTTCATCATCGACACCGGCGCGACGGATATCGTGCTGAACCGTGCCGATGCGGCCGCCGCTGGGCTGGACCCCGCAAACCTGAACTTCCTTGGTCGCGCTGCCACGGCCAATGGTGAGGTGCGCACAGCACCGGTTCGCCTTGATACAGTCGCCATCGGCCCGCACGAAGACACCAACGTACCGGCCGTCGTCAACGACGGTGCGCTTGATCAATCGTTGCTCGGAATGGGGTATTTGCAGCGCTGGGGTCGGATTGAAATCGCAGGTGGGGAAATGACGCTCAGCCGCTAGGCTGACCTGGAAACTCCCCAAAAGGGACTTTCAGGTCTCGGCCTTCTTCTCCCACCGGCCACTTTCTTCGGACCAGTATTGAGCAGAGGCACCGGCGTCTTTTAATGCCTTCCACTGCCCCCGGGCCAGATCCAGCGCAGCAGGATCATTCCCATCAAACAGAACGCAGACCCGATCCAGCTGCGCCACCTCTTCAGTGGTAATTTCAGCCCCGTCTATGCTCATCACACAAGTCGCCCCGTTTGGAGCAGGCCCGGTAGTCAGCAAAATCGGCTGGTCGGCATCATGCGGGCCACCGGCCATTCCGTGCGGCAGAAAGCCTTCGTCGGCGCCCAGCCACAGCTTTTCATCCAGCCAGCTCAAGCGACCGATATCCGGCCCACGGACGGCCACACGCCAACCCGCTTGCAGGGACTTGCCCAAAAGCATGGTCAGCGTGTCCTCAAGCGGTCGCCGCGTCAGGTGATAGAAATAGGCAGCCCCCATGTCACTCCGTCTCGTATCCATCGGCCACAAGGCGGCTCAATGCCATCACACCCCAGCCGGTCGCACCTGCGGGTGCCAATGCGGTCGCTGACTTGACCGATGCCACACCGGCAATGTCCAGATGGATCCAGGGCGTTTCAGATTTGACAAAACGTTGCAGGAATTGCGCGGCAGTGACGGAGCCTGCTGGCCGACCACCGATGTTTTTCATATCCGCAATCCGCGACTTCAGAAGATCATCATAGGCTTTGCCCAACGGCATGCGCCATGCCCCTTCATGCTCCTTGTCCGCCGCTTTCAAGAACGCATTGCAGAAGTCATCATTGTTGGAAAACACACCTGCGTTCTCGTGTCCCAAACCGATGATGATTGCGCCAGTCAGCGTCGCCAGATCAATCAAGCCAGCCGGTTCAAAGCGCTCTTGAGCGTACCACATGACATCGCACAAGACCAAGCGACCCTCGGCATCGGTATTGATGATCTCGACCGTGTCCCCTTTCATCGAAGTCACGACGTCTCCGGGCCGGGTCGCATTGCCGGAGGGCATGTTTTCAACCAACCCGACCAATCCGACTACGTTTGCTTTGGCCTTGCGCTTGGCGAGGGCGCGCATCGTACCTGCGACGACACCGGCACCCCCCATATCCATGGTCATGTCTTCCATGCCCGCCGCAGGTTTCAGGCTGATGCCGCCGGTATCAAACACGACACCCTTGCCCACCAGCGCCAACGGTGCGGCATCCTTGGCCCCGCCTTTCCATTGCATGACCACGACTTTGGATGGGCTGTCTGACCCCTGCCCCACGGACAAAAGCGTGCGCATACCCAGTCGCTCCAGATCGGCCTCTTCCAGAACCTCAACCTCGAGCCCGAGGTCCTTCATATCAGCCAGACGATTGGCGAATTCAGTTGTGGTGAGCACGTTGGCTGGCTCATTGACGAGATCGCGCGTCATGAACGTGCCGTCCGCAATGGCCATCAGCGGCGCGGCCGCTGCTTCGGCCTCTTCCGGTTTTGAGCACATGACCGACACACCCGTATCCTTGGCTTCTGCATCTGTCTTGTGAGCCGAAAAATCATAATCACGCATCACCAACCCGAACACGATCTCGGCGATGCGCCGCGCACCGTCGGCGGCAAGAAGCACAGCCTTGCCGCCGCGCAGTTTTCCGAGGGCCGAACCGGCTTTGCGTGCATCTTCGATAGAATGGTTGCGCGCCAGGCAGATCACATCGAGCGCTTCCGCGGCCAGGCCAACAGGCCAATTAAAGGTCGTGACCTGCCCCGCCTTGACCTTCTCGAACCCTTCACTGTCGACAAACCGTTGAATTGCCCCCTTTGTAAGGCGGTTCACGCGACGCGCGCTTTGCTCCAACTTGCCTTCGGGCGTGACAATCACGGCCACCCGCCCCTCGTGCCCGGCGATGGCGTCCAGATCTGTGGCGGTGAAGGTGACGGGGGTCAGGTCAGTCATCATATGCTCCGGTGGTTTGTTTCAGACAGACGTAACCCGGCGCTGCCGCACTGACCAGTAGAATGGACAGTTTAGGAGTTTTCCCCGTCGATCCGTTGAGATAGGTTCGCGACACACGCTGCCGCGTCTCATTGTAACAAAAAGACACAACCGGGGGACCATTGGTCAAGTTCGACCGCTATATGTTGTCACAGCTTCTGTGGCTCTTTGGCTTTTTCGCCCTTGTGCTGGTGGCCGTGTTCTGGATCAACCGGGCGGTGCAATTGTTTGATCGCCTGATCGGTGACGGACAAACAGCGCTGGTTTTCCTGGAGTTTTCCGCCCTTGGTTTGCCACGCCTGATCACGACGGTTCTGCCAATCGCGACCTTTGCAGCTGCCGTTTACGTTACCAATCGCATGAACAACGAGAGCGAACTGACGGTGATGCAGTCAACTGGCTCATCTCCATGGAGACTTGCGCGACCTGTCGCCGTGTTTGGCTTGATTTCGGCGCTGATGATGTCCGTTCTCAGCCACATACTTGTTCCCGCCGCAGGCCAGCAACTGTCGGAACGCGAAGTCGAAATATCCCAGAATGTCACTTCTCGTCTACTGACGGAAGGCACGTTTCTAAGCCCGACTCGCGGCGTTACCTTTTACACGCGTGCCATTGGCGAGGACGGCGTTTTGCAGGATGTGTTCCTCGCAGATCGACGCGCCCCGAACGAGCGCGTGATCTACACGGCCGCCGAGGCATACCTCATACGCAATGGCGATGGCACATCCCTAATCATGGTGGACGGGCTTGCTCAGCGCCTTGCAACGTCTGACAATCGGCTCTCAACCGCGAAATTTCAGGATTTCTCCTTCGATATTTCGCCACTGATGATCACCGATGAACAGGTCGCACCATCACTTCAATTCCTGCGCACTGATGCACTGCTGACCAACTGGGATGCGTTGGCTACGTCTTTGGGGACAACAACTGGCTCGATCGCCGAGGAGTTACACAGCCGCTTCGCCCGTGCCGCATTTTGCTTTGTCACGGCCATGATCGGCTTTGCGACGCTTCTCGTTGGTGGGTATTCGCGTTTTGGCGTTTGGCGCGAGATTGTCATCGCCTTTCTCTTGCTGATCGCACTCGATGGAATGCGCAGTACATTGTCTGGCCCCGTTTTGGCCGACGCACGTATGTGGCCGATCCTCTATACACCTTCAGTCATCGGGTTGGCACTGATCACCGGGCTGCTTTGGGCCTCATCAGGCGGTGGTAACAAGCTGCGTAGATTGCGGGGGCGCTTTACATGATACTGCACCTTTACTTCGCGCGCCGTTTTGCTCTGGCTCTGCTCACAATCGCGGCAGTTTTGACCGCTCTTGTGGTTCTCGTCGATCTCATTGATCAGACCCGTGAGTTCGCGAAATTCGGTGTTGGATTTGGTCAACGGATTGGCCTGACCATGCTCAACGTGCCGAAGACCCTCAATCAGATCCTGCCTTTGATCATGATACTTGGGACGATCGCCCTTTTCATATCTCTGGCCCGGTCGTCCGAATTGGTGGTGACACGCGCGGCAGGACGGTCCGCGATACGCGCCCTTATTGGCCCGGTGGCGGTTTCCATCGTTATCGGAGTTCTGGCCACGACAACACTTGGTCCCATCGTTGCCGCCACATCCAAGCAGTACGCCACCCTCGCCGAAACCTACCGCTCAGGAGGTGTATCTGCGGTATCCATTTCAGAGGAAGGTCTTTGGCTCCGGCAAGGCGGAGAGACCGGCCAGACCGTTATCCGCGCAGCGCGATCAAATGCAGACGCGTCCGTACTCTATGACGTAACATTCGTTGCCTATGCGCCCAATGGCGGTCCCGTCCGTCGAATCGAGGCCGGTAGCGCAGCACTGCGGGACGGTGCGTGGTCGTTGCGCAATGCAAAGGCCTGGCCTCTCGCCACAGGCATCAATCCAGAAGCAAACGCGCTTGAGCAGGCTGTCCTCGAGATCCCTTCGACCCTGACGCTGGACGGCATCCGCGAACGTCTTGGCACACCGGCGGGTGTATCAATTTGGGATATGCCCGAGTTCATCGCGCAGTTGGAACAGGCAGGATTTTCGGCTCGCAAGCATGTGGTTTGGATGCAATCTGAGCTCGCGCGCCCGATCTTTCTCATGGGCATGGTTCTAGTTGCCGCAGCGTTCACGATGCGCCATACCCGCTTTGGGGGGACCGGCACGGCTGTGCTGGCTGCAGTCTTGTTGGGGTTTGGTTTGTACTTCATCCGGAGCTTTGCACAGATACTGGGTGAAAATGGCCAGATACCAGTGCTTTTGGCGGCATGGGCACCACCGGTGGCCTCCATCCTTCTGGCAATGGGTCTTCTATTGCAGGCCGAGGACGGGTGACGTGCGGGTGAGTTTCAAGCACATTGTCACCGCCGTTCTGCTTTTGCTGGGAGCGACTGTATACGCCAACGCACAGGCACAACCTGACGCTGCTACAGATCAACCAGCCCCTGCCGTCCTTGTTGCAGATGACATTGAGGTCACGCGGGACCGCCGACTGATCGCCCGCGGCAATGTCGAGGCGTTCCAGGGCACCACGCGGCTAAGCGCACAGTCCATCGAGTACAACGGAGACACCGGGGCCCTGACGATCACCGGACCTATCGTGATCGATGATGGTGCGGGCATCGTCATATTGGCCAGCCAAGCGGAACTGAGCGAAGACCTTCAGAACGGCCTGCTGACGGGCGCAAGGCTTGTGTTGCACGATCAGTTGCAATTGGCATCGGTGCAAATGAACCGGGTAGGCGGTCGCTACATCCAACTCTACAAGACAGCTGTCACGTCCTGCCGGGTATGCGAAAATGACACACTCCCTCCCCTTTGGCAGATCAGAGCCAAGCGTGTTGTGCATGACCGGGAAGCACGCCAGCTTTACTTTGATGGGGCGCAAATCCGGATACGAAACACGCCAATCATCTATTTGCCGCGGCTGCGCCTTCCGGACCCCACACTTGATCGGGCGTCCGGCTTCCTGTTCCCCGAGATACGATCGAATTCGCGCTTGGGAACCGGCTTACGGGTCCCCTACTTCATCAAGATAGGCGACCAGACGGACTTGACGCTTACGCCCTACGTGACAGGCAAGACCAAAACGCTCGAATTCCGGTACCGCCAAGCCTTCAAACGCGGCCGCATTATCGTACAAGGGGCATATTCGGACGATGATTTGCAGCCTGATGACCAGCGTGGATATCTTTTTGCGGCAGGTGAGTTTGCTCTCAATCGTGGCTTCGTGCTTGAGTTTGATCTCGAATCCGTGTCGGACGACGCCTACCTCAACGACTACGGCTTCTTTGGAAAGGATCGCTTGGACAGCACGATCCAAGTATCCCGCACGCGGCGGGACGAGTTCATCGAGCTGTCCTACGTTAACTTCAAGTCTCTTCGGGACGATGAAGATGACGACCTGCTGCCGTCGGATGTTATTGATGTGCTTTATGAACGGCGCTTTCACCCAAGTCTGATCGGCGGCGAGATCCGCCTGTCGGCCGAAGCGCATGGGCACGAGCGTCCCTCAAACGTGAACTTCGACGCCAACGGTGATGGTATTGTCGATGGACGTGATGTCTTGCGTTTCAATTTCGAAGCGGAATGGCTGCGTACCTACCAATTGGGTGGACTGCAGGTACAAACCGACCTGGGTATCGCCGCTGACATTATCCGGGTGAGCGATGACATAACCTTCGACGAAGACACTGGATTGGCGCCAAAGGTTGGTGTGACTTTGCGCTATCCGCTCGTGCGCCGTGGAAACAACGGAGCACGACAATTCTTTGAGCCGCTGGTTCAATTGTCGTGGGTCGGTGGCGATGGCCTGAACGTCCCGAACGAAGAAAGCACGCGAGTCGAGTTTGACGAAGGCAACCTGCTGTCGCTTAGCCGCTTTCCGGCACCGGACAGACGGGAACGCGGCTGGGCTGTCGCCTATGGTGGCACGTGGGCGCGGCTTGATCCCGACGGATGGTCCGCAACCGTTACGGCGGCGCAGATACTGCGGGAAGAGGCGCAAGCAGATTTCAATGAAACCTCGGGGCTTTCCGGCACCGCCTCTGATTTTCTGTTGGCCGGAAAACTGGAATTCGACGGTGGTTTTGCCATGTCGGGCCGCACACTGTTTAACGAAAGCTTTGACGTGGCAAAGGCCGAGGTACGGGGCGACTGGAGCAACACCCGTGTGGACGTTGGCGGCAGCTATATCTGGATATCGGAAGATACGGACATTGATTTGCCTTCCCCTATTGGTGAGGTCACGTTTGACGGGTCGTACAAGATTGACCGATTTTGGACAGCGAGTGCGAACTGGCGTTACGATCTTGAGGAAGGTCGCGCCGCCACAGCGGGGGCCGGAATTGCCTATTCAAATGAGTGCGTGCGCGTCGGACTGTCGATCAATCGCAGCTTCGCAGACTCGACAACTCTTGAGCCCTCGACCAGTCTGGGGTTAACAGTGTCCTTGCGCGGGTTTTCGGTCAACACCGGGGACCGGGTGGAAACACGATCATGCGGAAAGCGGGCGAAATGAGCGGTAAGAGAATTCGGCAATCGGTTATTGCAGCATGTGCCTTGGCACTTTGCACAGTTCAGGTATCTGCACAGAACCTATTTGCCCCTGTGGCACAGGTGGATCAGGTCGTCATTTCTGAATTTGAAGTGCAGCAGCGTCAGCGCTTTCTGCGGGTGCTGGGTGCTCGTGGTAGCAGCCGGACGGAAGTCATCGAAGAACTGATCCTTGATCGGCTGCGCGAAACTGAAACGCGTCAGGCAGGCATCGTGTTATCTCCGGAAGAGCTGGCGGATGGGCTAAGCGACTTCGCTGCGCGCGCCGAGCTTTCTACTGAAGAATTTGTTCAAGGCCTGGCCAGTGAAGGCATCGCAGAAGAAACGTTCCGCGACTTCGTGAACGTGTCTCTGGTGTGGCGCGACTACATACGCGCCCGTTTTGGCAATCGGGTGCAGATCGACGACCGAGAAATTGATCGCGCTGTCGCAAGTGCCCGTGGCAATTCCGGCATTGAGGTTTTGGTTTCAGAGATCATCATCCCCGCCCCTCCTGCCGAGGCTGAACGGGTGCTGGAACAGGCGGAAACCATTGCTCAAACCACATCGGAGGCCGAGTTTTCAAACTTTGCACGCCGCTTCTCCGCAACCGCTTCACGTGGCGCTGGGGGACGGTTGCCTTGGACGCCAATCAGTGAGCTGCCGCCCGTTTTACGGCCCCTGCTCTTGGCGCTCGGGCCGGGTCAGGTGACAGCTCCACTTCAGATTCCAAACGCAGTGGCGCTTTTTCAGTTGCGCGACATTCGTGAGACGGAAGCGCCGCAACGGACATTTTCGTCCATTGAATACGCGGCCTACTACATCAACGGCGGTCGCACGCCCGAAGGCTTGGCGAGAGCCCGTGACATTTCGGCCCGCGTAGATCGTTGCGACGATCTGTACGGCATCGCAAAAGGCCAGCCTGAAAATGTCCTGGATCGCGGCAGCCTCCCACCCGAGGAGATCCCAGATGACATCGCCATCGAGCTGTCAAAGCTTGACCCAGGCGAGGTGTCGACGGCCTTGACCCGTGCTGGCGGCAATACCTTGGTGTTCCTGATGCTCTGTGGCCGCACGCCGGCGTTGGAGGAAGATCAGGAGATTGATCGCGGCGCAGTCGCCAACCAGTTGCGCAATCAGCGTCTCAACGCGTTTTCTGAAACGCTGCTGGCCGACCTGCGCGCGGAAGCAGACATACGCATCCTCGAATGACCACGGCTCTGGTCGCCATCTGCTGTGGCGAACCTGCGGGTGTCGGTCCGGAAATTGCGACCAAGGCGTGGGCCGCTCTCCGGCATGACGTGCCCATGCTATGGATCGGTGACCCTCGTCACCTACCGGGCGACACTCAGTGGACCGAAGTGACGCAATGCGCAGACGCGCTGGGGGCAGAAGTGCTCCCCGTCTTGCGTCACGACTTCCCATCCGACGCAACGCCGGGTCAACCCAGTCCGGAGAACGCACAGGGTGTCATTGACGTGATCGCACGTGGTGTCGAGTTGGTGACAAGCAGCGCAGCCTCAGCGCTTTGCACAGCCCCTATCCACAAAAAGGTTCTGATGGACGGCGCCGGTTTCGCGTATCCGGGCCACACGGAATACCTGGCGGCTTTGACACAGGCGCCACGCCCCGTGATGATGCTGGCATCGGAAACGTTGCGCGTGGTCCCAACGACAATCCACATCGCTCTTGAGGATGTGCACAAAACTCTGACCCCAGACCTGTTGCGCGAGACAATCAAGATCACCGCACAGTCACTCAGAGATCAATTCCATATTCCTGAGCCGCGCATAGCAGTCGCCGGTCTCAACCCCCACGCAGGTGAAGGTGGGGCCATGGGTACTCAGGAAATGGATTGGATCATGACACTGGTTGCCGAGATGGCGGCGGCAGGCATCAATGTCACCGGCCCGTGGCCCGCGGACACGATGTTTCATGCGGCAGCGCGTCGCCGCTATGACACTGCGGTGTGCATGTACCATGATCAGGCCCTGATCCCGATCAAGACATTGGACTTTGATCGCGGTGTGAACGTAACGCTGGGCCTACCCATCATCCGTACTTCACCAGATCACGGCACCGCCTTCGACATTGCGGGGCGCGACATGGCCAATCCCACCAGCATGATCGAAGCCATCAAGCTGGCCTACCAAATGGCAAGTGGCACATGAGCGCCATCGATGATCTACCGCCCCTGCGCGAGGTGATTGCGACCCACGGGCTGAGCGCCCGCAAGTCGCTTGGGCAGAATTTTCTTCTGGATCTGAACCTGACGGCCAAGATCGCGCGACAGGCCGGAGACTTGAGCGGGTCTGACGTACTCGAGATCGGCCCCGGCCCCGGTGGGCTGACCCGTGGCCTATTGTCCGAAGGCGCGCGCAAGGTTCTTGCCATTGAAAAGGACGCGCGCTGCCTGCCCGCCCTCGTTGAAATCGCAGATCGCTACCCGGGCCAGTTGCAGGTCATAGAGGGCGACGCGCTGGACATTGATCCGCTGGCGCATTTGACACCACCTATCAGGGTGGCTGCCAATCTACCCTACAATGTCGGCACGGAACTCCTCGTGCGGTGGCTCACGCCCCACAGTTGGCCACCCTTCTGGCAGTCATTGACCCTTATGTTTCAGCGCGAAGTCGCAGAACGCATTGTCGCCCAGCCCGGCTCAAAGACGTATGGCCGCCTGGCCGTCTTAGCACAGTGGCGATCTGATGCACGGATCGTCATGTCCCTGCCGCCGGGGGCATTTACGCCACCGCCAAAAGTGTCCAGTGCAGTTATCCACCTTACAGCCCTGCCAAAGCCAAGGTTCGACGCTGAGCCAGCTGTTCTAAGCCGCGTCGTTGCTGCCGCCTTCAACCAACGGCGCAAGATGCTGCGCGCCTCTTTGAAAGGCACGGCGCCTGACATCGAAGATCGATTGACTGCTGCGGGCATCAAGCCGACAGACCGGGCGGAACAAGTGCCGCTTGAAGGTTTCTGTGCCCTCGCGCGCGAAGTGGCCAAGGGCTGAAACGAAAAAAGGCGCGCCTCAGGCACGCCCCTTTTCAAATCGGAAGCACAACTTACTCTGCCGCTTCAGGTGCCGACCCATCCGCATCGGGTTGCGGCCCCTCTGGCTGTTCGGCTACCGGTTCGGCCTTGGGTTTGCGCGAGCGGCTGCGGGTTGATTTCGGCTTGGGTTTGGGCTGGCTTTCCGGTGTTTCGACCAAGCCAGTTTCTCCCACCGGTTCAACGACATCAGGCTGCGGGGCTTGGGCGGGATCAGTGTTCGCTTCCTGTTCCTGCCGAGCGGCGCGCTCACGATCACGCTCTGCCTGGCGCTCTCGGTTCTGGCGCTCCTGCTCTTCCCGGCGCGCCTCGATCTCGCGTTGGGCCTCGGCCAGCATCCGTAAATAGTGCTCAGCGTGCTGCTGAAAGTTCTCAGTCGCAACGCGGTCGCCTGATAGCTGTGCATCGCGTGCAAGCTGATTGTACTTGTCGATAATCTGCTGCGGTGTGCCGCGGACCTTGCCCTCGGGGCCGGAACTGTCGAACACGCGGTTGACGACGTTACCGCCACCTCCACCGGAATTGCGGTTGCGGTTGCTCTTGGACCGGGACCGTGATCTCGAAGACTTCATAGGTATATAAGGCTCTCTGGCATAACTCTTTATGATCGCCCGTGCCGCATCATCTTGGTTGCGTGTCACAGTCTCTTGGCGATCTTGTGGATGGAACGCTGTTGCGGGGCCGAAGCCGATACATCCGCGTCTAGGCAATGATTAAACATGGAGACGGCCTGCCGACAAGTGTTAAAGCCAAATTTTCCCTATTTTTGATCGTTTCACGCCGGATTTCGCGCAAGAATGACACGGTCCCGGCCATCCAGGTCCGGCAACACGTCTACCGTTCCCCACCCGCTACGTTCGAAAATGGCTCGGACTTCGGCACCCTGTTGCCAACCGATCTCGCACAGAACGCGGCCATTGGCCGTCAAGTAGCTGCCGGCCTGGTCTGCAATCGTTCGGTAGGCGGACAATCCGTCGCCCTCATCCGTGAGCGCCATGCGCGGTTCGTGCTCGCGCAATTCCGGCGACACCTCCTCCATCTCGAAGGCCGACAGATAGGGAGGATTCGCAACGATCAGTTCAAATCGACCATCGACCGGATCAAACCAATCGCCCTGCTTAATTTGGGCGCGGGCCGCAACCTCGTGCAGCGCGACATTGGCTGAGGCCTGCAAACACGCAGCTTCAGACAGATCGACACCCACACCGGTGGCATCCTCGCGTTCCGCAAGAAGCGTGACCAGCAAGCAGCCTGAGCCAGTGCCAAGGTCTAGGAGACGTTCGAAGTCTTCGGTTAGCGCCGCTTCGACCACAGTTTCCGTTTCAGGACGCGGATCCAGCACATCGGCACTGACCTTGAATCGGCGCCCATAGAACTCACGCTCGCCAATCAAATGGCTGACCGGCACCCTGACTGCACGCAAGGCGATCAGGTGGTCATATCGATCCGCAATGTCCGGCGCGATGTCTTCGGGGGCAATCAGTGTGATACGGGCGGCATCCACTTGTGCGGCATGTGCAAGCAATACACGCGCATCCCGTGCAGGGTCCGGCACACCCGCCGCGCGCAACCGCGCCGTGGCGGCCACCATGGCTTCGGCTGCGGTGGTCACGTGCCCATCTCGGCCATCAGGCGGGCCTGGGCATCAGCGGTGAGCGCATCAATCACCTCGTCCAGATCACCCTGCATGACCTGATCAAGCTTGTAGAGCGTCAAGTTGATCCGGTGATCCGTCATACGGCCCTGAGGGAAATTGTAGGTGCGAATGCGCTCTGACCGGTCCCCTGACCCAACTTGCGCGGCCCGATCAGCCGAACGTTCGCTGTCGACGCGCGACCGCTCCAGATCATAAAGCCGTGCCCGCAACACCTGCATGGCCTTGTCCCGGTTGCGGTGCTGCGACTTTTCGGAACTCGTCACAACGATACCGGTCGGAAGGTGGGTGATACGCACGGCACTGTCGGTTGTGTTCACGTGCTGCCCACCAGCACCCGAGGATCGCATGGTGTCGATCCGAATATCCTGGGGCGCGATTTCGATATCCACGTCCTCAGCCTCCGGCAGAACCGCAACGGTCGCGGCAGAGGTATGGATGCGCCCTCCACTTTCGGTGGTTGGTACACGCTGCACCCGGTGCACCCCACTTTCATACTTCATGCGGGCAAAGACATTATCGCCGGTGATGTGGGCCACCACTTCCTTGATGCCGCCAAGTTCAGTGGCCTGTTCTTCAACGATGTCGATCTTCCAGCCCCGCGCCTCGGCATAGCGCTGGTACATGCGCAAAAGGTCTCCGGCGAAAAGTGCTGCCTCATCCCCACCCGTGCCCGGACGGATTTCCAACATGGCAGGCCGTGCATCTGCGGCATCCTTGGGCAGCAACGCCAGTTGCAATGCCGCCTCTGCATCCGGCAACGCTGCCTTGAGCCGCGGCAGCTCTTCTTCGGCCAGTTCCGCCATATCAGGATCGGACAGCATCAACTCGGCCTCTTCCATGTCTCTGACGATCTGTTGATAGGCTTCGATCTGATCCACAACGGGTTTGAGATCGGAATATTCCTTAGCCAATGCAGCGATGTCGCCTGACCCATCGGCCATAGCAGCTTCAAGATACTGAAAGCGCTGGGTGATCTGTATAAGACGGTCTTGGGGGATCATAACGTCGGTTTGATCCAAGGCAGGGTATTGGTCAAGGGGCCGGGTGTGCTATATTGCCCATGATGATGCGCAACGCCTTGATAATCTTGCTCATGGCTAGCCCGACGTTGGCGGATGTGACCTCACCTTCTGGCAAGACGGTGGAGTGTTACTGTACCGACAAATCAGGCGCCCGGGTCGAGTTGGGCCAGACCATCTGCCTTCAGGTGGACGGGCGTATGTTCATGGCGCAATGCCAGATGTCACTGAATTCGCCGATGTGGCGTGAAGTGCAGGAAGGATGCCTCAGTTCATCCCTCTTTGGCAGCGACCAGCAACCGCTCCAATCGTTCCCGGTTGACGCCAAAATCTGAACGGCCAAACCGCAGTCTGGCGTGCAGTTTCAGCACGCCATCGCTGTACTCAATGGTGGTATAGTCCGGAAAACCGATCCATTTGGATCGGGTCACATATGTCACGCGTCCTTCATCGACAGAGCCGGCGACAACCCGGGTACGAGCAAGCGCGTGCGCAGCAGCGTCAACGCGTGCAAAAGCCGCTTCGTCAGCCTCTACAACGCGGATGGCACCGCCCACCATGTTCTGACTGGTCGTCTCGGCAATCGGCTGATGCCACTGCGTCGAATCTGTCGGCGCCAGGCGCACGAACGCAAGCATTCCAACCAGAGCGACACAAATTAAAACAAAGGCATACATCGCGAACTTCATTTAACTCCTTCATTGCATCCCCATCGGAACGTTTCCGGCTTAACGGAAGGTAACACCCGGAAGGACGCACAACAGCTCGTACAGAATATTGGCCCCGGTCAGCGCAGTGCTGCCCGAGGTATCGTAAGGGGGCGAGACCTCGACAAGATCACAGCCCACAATGTTCAACCCCTTGAACGCCCGTATCAGCTGTAATGCCTGTGGAGTAGTCAAACCCGCAATCTCAGGAGTACCCGTACCCGGGGCATAAGCCGGATCAAGGCTGTCGATGTCGTAGGTAACGTAGGTTGGTATGTCACCGATATCGCGGCGGATCTCAGCCCCCAGCTGGCTCAGGTCACGCCCCCACAACTCATGCGCCGGAAACTGCTGGAATCCCCATCCCTGCGCTTCCGTGAAATCCTCTGCCGTGTATCCAGAACCACGTAAACCAACCTGATAGACCTTGGACGGTTGGATAAGTTTTTCTTCGTATGCGCGCCGAAACACTGTTCCATGGGTTTCACGCTCCCCGAACATTTCGTCGTTCACATCCGCATGGGCATCCACGTGGATGAGCGCCACAGGCCCATGCCGTTTGGCAATTGCCCGAAGAATCGGGAGCGTGATCGAATGGTCGCCACCGATCGCCATTGGAACAGCATCGTAGTTCAGGATTGTCTCGTAACTCTCTGCAATTATGCGCAAACTGTCGCTGAGTGAGAATGTGTTGATTGCCAGATCACCAATATCTGCGACATGCAGGCTGTCAAATGGCGCCGCCCCGGTTTGCAGATTGTAAGGGCGGATCATCGCAGATTCTGATCGGACTTGCTTGGGACCAAAGCGCGTGCCCGACCGCCAGGATGTGCCAATATCCATTGGCACCCCCAAAACAGCCACGTCCAGCTTCTGCAGCTCGTTGGAATAGGGCAAGCGCATGAATGTATTGGGACCCGAGAAGCGGGCCAGGTCATTGCCGCTCAGCGGCTGGTTCTTAGACGCCACCGCGCATCCTCCATCCCAAAAGCTGACAAATTTCGGTCGCCACATGCGCGCCAGCGATGGCTGTTGCCCCGGTCGTGTCAAAGGGCGGCGACACTTCAACCACATCGCCTCCCTGGATATTGATGCCAGCCAGCGCGCGTAGCAATGCGGCCGCTTGTGCTGAGCTCAAGCCCCCCCACACGGGCGTTCCGGTACCGGGCGCAAAGGCAGGGTCGAGGCCATCGATGTCAAAACTCAGATAGACAGGCCTGTCGCCAACGATCTGACGCGCACGCTCGGCCGCCGCAGCAGGCCCAATGCGGTGGAATTCGGGGGCGTCGATGATGTTGACGCCAAGTGTGTCCTCGTTCGTTGTACGAATGCCAATCTGAACAGAGGTTTCGGGATCAACGATGCCGGACTTTACAGCCTTGTAGAACATGGTGCCGTGATCCACCCGGCTCATGTCATCATCAGCCCATGTATCCGTGTGCGCATCAATCTGGATCAGGGACATCGGCCCGCGTTTTTCAGCATAGGCCTTGAGGATCGGGAAAGAGATGTAGTGATCCCCACCAAGCACCACGCTTGCCGCACCCGCATCCAGAATACCGCGAATATGGCTGGTCAGAGTGTCTGGAAAGGCCGGGATGTTGGCGTAGTCAAAGGCAACGTCGCCGTAGTCGATGATTGTGCGCTCACTGAGCACGTCAAACGGCCAACCATAGGGTGCGTCCGGTGCCTGCAGGCTCGATGCCTCACGGATCGCGCGCGGACCCAACCGAGTGCCGGGCCGGTTTGTGACCGCCTGATCGAACGGCACACCTGTCACCGCGATGTCCACACCCGTCAGATCCTTGGTGTAGAGCCGCCGCAAGAAGGATGTCGCCCCACCGAAGGTCAGTTCGAATGATGGCCCACGTGGATCGTCGCGCGTGAACGCATGGTCCATCTGATTTTTTGCATCTTCCAGTGCCATCAGCGCCCCACGGGCTGCGCCGTTTCGACGAGGCGCGCAAAGAACGATGCGCCTATGGGGGCAATCTCGTCATTGAAGTTGTATTTTGGGTGATGCACGCCGGCACCGTCACCCTGCCCCAGCATCAGATAGGCGCCCGGCCGCGCCTCCAGCATGTACGAGAAGTCTTCCGCGCCCATAACAGGTTCGACATCAGGATCAATGCCCGGCTCGCCCGCGACATCGGCTGCTATACGCGCTGCGAACTCTGCCTTGACCGAGTCATTTACTGTCGGGGGATAGCCAAACTCAAACTCTAGCTTCGCCTCGCACCCGTACGCGGCGGCAGTGCCTTCAACAACGGCCTCCATGCGCCGCACAACCATGGCCTGCACCTCTTTGCTGAAGGTACGCACAGTTCCGTTGATGTAGGCCGTCTCGGGGATCACGTTATCAGTGGTGCCAGTGTGGATTTGGGTCGTGGAAATGACCAATTGTTCCAGCGGCTTGTGATTGCGGCTGACGATGGTCTGCAAGGCGGTGACAATCGCACACGAGGCGACCACGGGGTCCACTGTGTCGTGGGGCCGCGCCGCGTGCCCGCCCTTGCCCGTTACATTGATATGAAACGTGTCCGCCGCTGCCATGATGGGTCCACCCCGTGTATGGAACTTGCCGAAGTCTTTGCCGGGCGCGTTGTGGATGGCGTAAACCTCGCCAATTTCGAAACGCTCCATGATGCCCTCTTGCACCATGACCTCGCCACCGCCGCCATATTCCTCGGCGGGTTGAAAGATCAAGGCGACCCGGCCGGAAAAATTCCGCGTCTCGGTCAGATACTTCGCTGCTCCCAACAGCATCGCCGTATGCCCGTCATGGCCGCAGGCATGCATTTTGCCCGGATGGGTCGACGCATAGCCAACGCCAGTTTCCTCTTCGATGGGCAAGGCATCAAAATCCGCACGCAAACCAATCGTCGGGCCATCTCCTTTGCCATTGATGATAGCGACGATGCCTGTCCGCGCGATGCCCGCATGTACCTCGTCCACACCGATCTCGGCCAACCGGTCCTTGATGAAGGCTGACGTCTTGGGACAGTCAAAGGACAGTTCGGGGATCGAATGCAGGTGCTGCCGCCATGCGGCCATGTCAGGCGCAAGATCGCCGATGCGGTTGATGATGGGCATGGGTGGACTCCGGTCCCTGAGATACGTCACATGTCAGCAAACCTGAAACCGCGAGGGGCTGCAATGGGTGACGATCTGATCCACGATCAAACGGCGGGAATAGAACGGCTTCTCGAAATCATGCGCCGCCTGCGCGATCCGGAAACAGGCTGCCCCTGGGACATCGAGCAAACCTTTCGCTCCATCGCGCCCTATACCATCGAAGAAGCCTATGAAGTCGCAGATGCGATTGAGCGTGAGGATTGGGGCGAGCTTGAGGGGGAGTTGGGTGATCTGCTGCTGCAATCCGTCTATCACACCGCCATGGGGGAAGAGGCCGGGCATTTCAGCTTTCAATCCGTTGTAACCAACATCTCGAACAAGATGGTGGACCGTCACCCTCACGTCTTCGGGGATGAGTCTCGTGACAAATCAGCCGAACAGCAAACCCGCGACTGGGAGGCCATCAAAGCGGCCGAACGCGCTGGAAAGGCGCAGAAAGGCGCGCTGGACGGCGTGGCGCACAACCTGCCCGCACTTCTGCGTGCCGTGAAGCTACAAAAGCGCGCTGCCCGTGTGGGCTTTGATTGGCCGGAGACTGCGCAGGTGCTGGACAAGCTTAGGGAAGAAGCCGCCGAGCTTGTTGAGGCTCGAGACAGGATGGACCACGAGGAAATGGTGGACGAGATGGGCGACCTGCTGTTCGTCGTTGCCAACCTGGCTAGGCACCTTGGGGTCGAGCCAGAAGAAGCCTTGCGGCGCACAAATGCGAAGTTCACGCGCCGCTTTGCCGCAATCGAAAAATCACTGGCCGCCAATGGCCGCGCGCCGCAGGACAGCACGCTTGAAGAGATGGATACGCTATGGGACGCGGCAAAGGCTGCCGAACGTGCTAGGCAAAATTGACGCTTGTCATCCACTCAATTTGCTTCAAGTCTGATGCGTAGCGCGCTGAAAGTTCAGCTTTTTCATCTTCACTGAACGCAGCAAACCCAGTCTTTCCCGTTGCACTCGCATGCTGTTGAACAACCGCCTGCCATTCGCTACGCGACAGATTTTCGCCGCGACGATACCGAACCTGAAGCGCTTCTAGTGCCGCATCGGTGGCACTCTGGTTCACAACACGCTGCGGTTCCACCAACTCCTCTCCAGAAAGGCTTGGCACAAGCCGCTTGAGCAAATCAGTGCTCGTTCCACGAGCTTCGTACGAGACAATTGTCATGGCTTCGGGTTTCAATATGTCCTGCATCAGCTGGACAAGGTCCGGCCACCCTCTGTCCATGTCCATGTAGTTGTCGCTCACATCCCGAAAATCCGACATCTCGTTGTCTTCGGCACGTTTGCGGAAAGCGGATTCAAACAATTGATCATACGGGCGCAGGACCAGCATTAAATGCGCAATCGGGCCCGACCACGCCGACCGCAACGCCGTGCAGCGTATCTCTGCAAAAGGATAGAACTGACCTTGCATAAAGTGAAACATGCGACCGGGTATGTTCTCCTCCGACAGGATAACAGGACGGCCATCCCGATAGGCGTCCAGCCCCAGCTTCGCCTTAGCTGCCGCGGCTGCTGTATCAACTCGGTAGCCAGAGGGAAGGCGCAACGCCAATTCTCCTGATGGATTACCATCACGCCCTGGATAGGCGGTCGTCCAACCCTGACGATCCAATAAACGCCAGTTCTCATGCAAACACAGTTGGAAGGACGATGTACCGGTGCGATGTGCGCCGGCATGGATGTAAATCGGAGCATCAGCCATAATGCTTGCCCTTACGCCAGCCACACCGCCTCACGCAAGGATTTGCGCACCCCGGTTCACGGCTTCTGGACAAGAGTTGCCAAAGAGGCCACGTTGCGCGGAAATTGGCTGGAGAGACCATGGCACCGCGCAAGATCATCATTGACACGGATCCCGGACAGGATGATGCGGTCGCAATTCTGCTGGCTCTGGCCAGCCCTGAAGATGTCGAAGTGTTGGGGATCACAGCTGTTGCAGGCAATGTGCCACTTGAGCTGACGGCAAAAAATGCACGCATTGTCTGTGAACTGGCATGCAAAACTGATGTACCCGTATTTGCAGGATGTGACCGACCGCTTGGTCGGGACCTTGTGACGGCAGAGCATGTTCATGGAAAGACAGGCCTGGACGGCCCATCCTTGCCGGACCCCCAAATACCCCTGCAAGAAAAACACGCCGTTGATTTCATCATTGAAACGGTACGCGCACACGACGCTGGCACCATAACCCTGTGCCCGCTGGGTCCGTTGACGAACGTCGCGACAGCTTTCCAACGCGCTCCGGACATTGTTGAGAAGGTGCACCAAGTCGTCCTTATGGGTGGCGCGTATTTCGAGGTAGGCAACATCACTCCCGCCGCCGAATTCAACATTTATGTCGATCCGGAAGCTGCTGATATTGTGTTTAAGAGTGGCGTCGACAGTGTTGTCATGCCTTTGGACGTCACACACAAGGCGCTGGTAACAAAACCACGCAACGACGCCTTTCGTGCTTTGGATACGCCCGTTGGAATAGCAGTGGCCGAAATGACCGACTTTTTCGAGCGGTTTGACAAAGAGAAGTACGGCTCGGCCGGGGCGCCACTGCACGATCCCTGTGTTACGGCCTACCTGATCCGACCGGAAATATTCACCGGGCGGCATATCAACGTAGAGATTGAGACATCGTCAGAGCTGACCATGGGGATGACCGTGGCAGACTGGTGGCGCGTGACCGACCGACCCGCAAATGCCATGTTCATGGGTGACATAGACGCCGATGGTTTCTTTGACTTGTTAACAGAACGGTTGGCCCGACTGTGAGCGCCGCACTTACCCTTGCCACGCCCGAGCATTTCGACCGTCTTGATGCGCTCGTCGCTTCCTTTCACGCAGAAGAAGGGATCACCCTATCCGACGACGCGCGGGCGGCCGGGCTGCAGCCGCTGTTGGACGGTATCCCGCATGGGGCTGCGTATCTGATTGGTCCGCCGCGCGCACCCATCGGATATGTTGTAGTCACCTTTGGCTGGTCGATTGAATTCGGTGGAATGGACGGGTTCGTTGACGAGATATTCATTCGACCCGGCGTGCGCGGTCGCGGCATTGCCACCGAGGTGCTGTTGGCCCTGCCCCGCGCATTGGGTGGCGCTGGCGTCAAAGCCCTTCATCTGGAAGTCGCATCCGACAACACCATCGCACAGCGTCTCTATGCGCGGGCTGGTTTCCGTTTGCGCGACGGGTACCACCTGATGACACGGATGCTCTAGTCACGCGGTGCGTCGCCGCCTATCTCATGAACATGAGCCTGCACATTCCCTTCGATAACAGCTACGCGACCCTCCCAAGTGGGTTTTACAGCCGTCTGAACCCAACCCCCGTAAAAGACGCGCAAATGCTGGCGTGGAACGAAAAACTCGCCACCGAATTGGGGATAGAAGGCACCGACCCCACCGTCTTCGCTGGATCCCGCGTCCCTGACGGGGCGGCACCGCTGGCCCAGCTGTATGCCGGGCACCAGTTCGGAAACTATAACCCGCAGCTGGGCGACGGGCGCGCCATATTGCTGGGGGAAGTGGTCGACGCGCACGGTCGACGCCGTGACATCCAGCTCAAGGGATCAGGCCCCACGCCCTATTCCCGAATGGGCGATGGGCGGGCTTGGCTGGGCCCGGTTCTGCGCGAATATGTGGTCAGCGAGGCCATGCATGCCCTTGGCATCCCCACGACACGCGCGCTGGCGGCAGTGGCAACGGGCGAACCGGTCTATCGCGAACAAGGTGCCCTGCCCGGCGCTGTCCTCACCCGCGTCGCATCCAGCCATCTACGCGTCGGGACCTTTCAAATCTTTGCCCATCGCGGGCAGATCGACGAATTACGCACATTGACCGACTATGCCATCGCGCGCCATCACCCTGACGCAGATGGCCCCATGGGCTTGCTCAGCGCCGTATGTGCTGTGCAAGCCGAACTTGTCGCTGCATGGATGTCTGTCGGCTTCATTCATGGCGTGATGAATACGGACAACTGCACGATCTCCGGTGAAACGATCGACTATGGGCCGTGCGCGTTCATGGATGCTTTTCACGAGGGCCGCGTGTTCTCCTCCATCGACCAGATGGGGCGCTATGCCTTTGGCAACCAGCCCCGCATCGCCGTTTGGAATATGGCGCAGTTGGCCACGGCCTTGATCCAGTTGTTTGAGGACAAGGATCAGGCGGTCAAGGATGCGACGGCCATCGTTCACGCCATGCCGCGGC
>NZ_JBYNDP010000025.1:32205-38419 GCF_059783535.1 Tateyamaria sp.
GACAAGGATCAGGCGGTCAAGGATGCGACGGCCATCGTTCACGCCATGCCGCGGCAGTTGGAAGATGCATGGTTGCGCCGCTTTGGGGCCAAGCTGGGCCTTGTGGATGTCACTGCAGATGATCAGCCCCTGATCGAAGATCTCCTGAAGCTCATGCAGACCGATGGCGCCGACTTCACCAACACGTTTGCAACCCTGCAAACAGATAAAGCCCGCGATCAGTTCACCGATCGTGACGCGTTTGACGCTTGGGCGGAACGCTGGGCGCAGCGCAACCTCGACATGGAATTGATGCAACGCACCAACTCCCAGATCATTCCGCGCAACCATCGGATCGAAACGATGATCGAAGCTGCTGTTTCGGGCGATATGGCACCCTTCGAACGGCTCATGACCGCGTTAGCAACACCGTACGACCTGCCAGACACGTTTGACGATCTGCGTCGCCCGCCAACGCAATCCGAGATTGTGCCCGCCACGTTCTGCGGCACTTAACGCCTGTTGATCAGCACCAGTCCCACGGCAACTAAAGCAAGTGCAGCCCATATGGTGGCGGTGATATCTTCGCCCAAAATCAACCAGCCGAGGACCACGGCAAAGACAGGCGAGAGAAAGCTGAAGGACGCCACACCAGACGCCGGATAAATCTTCATCAGGAAAAACCAGAAAAGAAACCCGAAGCTGGCGATAAATACGATCTGGTACGCAAGACCGACAACATGGATCACTTCCAGGTCTCGCAAAAGGGGACCGAAAGCTGGCGCAAGGATCAGCAAAACCGGGGCCGAGATCAGCAGTTGCCAGAACAATTGTTGTTCAGCCGGAATACGGCTCAGCGGCGTGACCCGCACGCAGAGGGCAATACCTGCCCAGCACAGCGCCGCACCCAGCGCAAAGACATCTCCCAGAAGATTGCCTTGCCCTGCATCGCGATCCGCAAGTGCCAGCACCACACCGCCCATCGCAAAAGCAAGGCCGATCAGGCGCACGCCATTCAGCCGTTCGCCGGGCAGCAGCACATGTGCAGCCAAAGCCAACCAGACCGGCATGGAGTAAAACAGGATCGACGTCCGCGCGACACTGGTCAGGTCCAAAGCAATGAACAGGCAGATGAACTCAACCGCAAACAAAAGCCCGGCGATGATGCCGCCTGTCCTGCCCTCGGCCGGCAAACGCAAGGATATCCCCCGCGTCCACATCCAAAGCCCCAGCAGCACAAGCGCCCCAAGCGAACGCAAACTTGCAAGAAAGACGGGTTGAAATCCCGCATTCGATACTTTGATAACGACCTGATTGAACCCCAGGTTCAACGAAAACAGCGTCAGCGCCACAGCACCGATCAGGTCGATATGCGACTTTCGATTCATCGGCGCAGAACGGCCGGTTTAGGGGTCAATGTCAATCGGCCCCGAACATTCCCCCCCGTTTGGTCAGCAATCTATGCAAGACTGGGCAGCAACGATTCTCGGGGAGATGGAGAACCAACATGAGCTTGATGAAAACACTGGCCAAAGTGGCCATCGGTGTTGCGGTGGCCAAAGGTGCGAGCGCAATGATGCAAAATCGCAGCGAGTCCGGCGGAGCAGCCGCTGGCGGTGGCCTTGGCGGCTTGTTGGGCGGTCTGTCCGGTGGGCAGGCACAGGGTAGCGCAGGGCTGCAGGACATGTTGGGCGGCCTGATGGGTGGCGCGCAAGGCACTGGTTCTACCGGCGGCATGGGCGGACTTGGCGGCTTGCTTGAGGGGCTTGGCGGCGCGGGCCGCCAAGGTCAGGGATTGCAGGGTATGCTTGGCGGTCTGGCAGGTGGCGCAGGTGCAGGCGGCCTTCTCGGAGCCTTGGGCGGTGCAATGGCCAGACGACCAGCCGACAATGGCGCAAGCTTCGGTCAGGTCCTGAACTCGAACTTCGACCAAACGCCAGAAGACCCGATTGAACCGACAGCGGATCAAGAGGCCGCCGCAGCCCTCATGCTGCGCGCCATGATCCAGGCGGCCAAGTCCGACGGCCAGCTCGATGACGCCGAACAGGAAAAGCTGATGGGCCAGCTGGGCGGGGATGTGGATGCAGAAGAAGCCGCTTTCCTGCGCACTGAAATGCAACGGAATGTCGACGCAACCGCGCTCGCACAAGATGTTCCAAACGGAATGGGCCCCCAAGTCTACGCCATGTCGGTTCTCGCCATCGACCTCGACTCACAGGCCGAGGCGAAATACCTGCACAGCCTTGCCCAAGCCCTTGGCATGGATGCCGCCAGCGTGAACGACATCCACGCGCAGCTGGGCGTGCCATCGCTTTACGCCTGAACAGGTGGCCGCGTCAGGTGCGCGGCCCCTTTGGCTTGGGCTTGCGCCGCCGGCGGTTCGACGGTTTGGATGTGCCTGGCGCACCACCGGGACGCCCCCCACCGGGCTTACCACCCGGCCGGCCACGTCCACGGCCCCGACCGCCCGCAGGTTTCGCGTTGGGATCCGGCACCGGTTCCCACGCGCGGCCCGACAGAACGGGAATGGTCATCTTGATGACCTTCTGAATGTCCTTGAGGTAGTCCATCTCCTCAGGCGCACAGAACGCAACGGCAGAACCATCCTTACCCGCCCGCGCTGTGCGACCAATCCGGTGGACATAGGCCTCCGGCACGTTTGGCAGTTCGTAGTTGTAGACGAACTTGACGTCCGGAATGTCCAATCCGCGCGCCGCCACATCCGTGGCTACCAGCACACGCACTTCACGCGCCTTGAACGCCGCAAGGGCGCGTTCCCGCTGTCCCTGCCGCTTGTCGCCATGAATGGCGGCCACGGCAAAACCTTTGCGGTCCAGCGCGCGGGCCAAACGATCCGCCCCATGCTTGGTCCGGGTAAAGACCAACGCCCGGTTTTCACGGTGCGTGTCCAGCAGCTCAATCAATAGCGCGGACTTCTCGGCCTTGGCGATGAAGTGGACGCCTTGGGTGACCTTGTCAGCCGCCTTGCCCGGCGGGTTCACCTCAATCCGCATCGGCTCGTGCAAGTAGGATTGCGCAATCTCGTTCATCTGCTTGGGCATGGTGGCAGAAAACAGCATGGTCTGCCGGTCATCCCCCATCAGCGACGCGATCTTGCGCAGGGCATGCACAAACCCAAGGTCCAGCATCTGGTCGGCTTCGTCCAGAACAAGGAAGCCTGTATGCTCCAACTTGATGGCCTTCCGCTCAACCAGGTCCAGCAAGCGACCGGGCGTCGCCACAAGGATATCTGCCCCTTTCGCCAAGCGCTGGATTTGTGGGTTGATGGACACGCCACCGACCACGATCTGAACACGCATCTGGGTCATGGCGCGCAGCACCTGGGCGATCTGACCCGCCAGTTCCCGCGTCGGTGCCAGGATCAACCCGCGCGCCGTCTTCGGTGCGGCACGCCCGCCCTCATCCATCAACCGTGCAATCAACGGAATGCCGAAGGCGGCTGTTTTCCCGGTACCGGTTTGGGCCAACCCCATCACATCACGACCGTTCAGGGCGTGCGGGATCGCCTGCGCCTGAATTGGTGTCGGTTGGGTCAATCCCATTTCGGCCACGCGTTTCGCAAGGTCCGCGGGCAGGTTCATCATATCAAAATCGCTCATGCCCCCCAGTGGACCCATCCCATACCAGCGTCAACCGCAATTGCCCCTGCCCGCAACCTTCGTTAAACCCCAAAACATGACCGCAAATCGTGCCACCATCACCGACCGTAGCGAAGCCAAAGGGCTGCGTATGACCCAGCCTCGCCGGGTCATTGCGCAGGTGCTCGAAGAGTCCGACGATCACCCGGATGTCGAAGAGCTATACAATCGCGCGAGCACCGTCGATCCGGGCATTTCTATCGCGACGGTGTATAGGACAGTCAAACTGTTCGAAGAGGCAGGCATCCTCGACAAGCTCGAATTCGGTGACGGCCGCGCCCGCTACGAAGACGCGGAACGCGAGCACCACGACCATCTGATCGACATGAACTCCGGTGAAGTGATCGAGTTCGTCGATGCGGAAATAGAGGCCCTGCAGGAAAAGATAGCCGAAAAGCTGGGCTATGAGCTGCGCGGCCACAGGCTGGAGCTCTATGGCGTGCCGCGCAAACATCAGTAAACAAGCACATTTTTCTTCATCTTTGACGCGACTGCACGCGCGACCTGAATAAACCCGGCATATCCGCCAAAAGACTAAGGGCACCACCATATGGACAACTTGCGTGGCGCCGGGCTGATGGTTCTGGCGATGCTGTGCTTCGCCATCGAGGACATGTTCATCAAACTTCTGGGCGGCGCGATTCCAGTAGGACAGTTGCTTGCTCTGCTTGGCGCCGGCGGCGCGCTCATCATGGCGGGTGCTTGCGTGCGGCAAGGACAGCCGTTGGTCAGCCGTGCGCTGCTGGGCCGAGCGATGCTGATCCGCAACGCGGGCGAAGTGATCGGGTCCCTTGGCTTTGTCACGGCGCTCGTCTTGGTGCCGTTGGCGACGGCCTCCGCCATCTTGCAGACAACACCACTCATGGTCACGCTTGGTGCCGCAATTTTTCTGGCAGAGCCGGTCGGCTGGCGGCGTTGGGCCGCCATCATCGTCGGACTGTGCGGTGTTCTGCTGATCGTGCGACCGGGGCTCGAAGGCTTTGACTGGAACGTCTTGTTTGCCGTTCAGGGTATGATCGGCCTGTCCATCCGTGATCTGGCCACGCGGCGCGTTCCCGCAACCCTTTCCGCGCTCCAACTCAGCTTCGTAGCCTTCGCATTGCTTGTGCCCACTGGTGCAGGGCTCATGGTCGTATCGGGAACGGCTTTTGTATGGCCCACCCTGAACGAATGGGGCGTGCTTGCGATCGCCTCAGCCATCGGCGCAATCTCTTATCGTTTCATCGTCATGGCAATGCGTATGGGCGACGTCAGCTTTGTCACGCCATTCCGCTACACACGTATGGTGTTTGCACTGATCATCGGCATCCTGATCTTTTCGGAAGCACCCGATGCGTTGACGCTGATCGGTGTGGCAATCATCATCGCGTCCGGCCTTTTCACCCTATGGCGCGAACATATCAGGAAAACGCCAGATGCGGCGTAAAGCCCCTTGTTGTTAGCGCCAACATCAGTTTAGACGCTGCGTAACTTTCCGCTACAGGAGCCTCCTCATGAGCACCATCATCGACATTCACGCCCGCGAAATCCTCGACAGCCGGGGCAACCCCACCGTCGAGGTTGACGTGACACTTGAGGACGGCACCATGGGCCGCGCCGCAGTTCCATCCGGCGCATCGACCGGCGCGTACGAGGCCGTGGAAAAGCGCGATGGTGACAAGGCCCGTTACAAGGGCAAGGGCGTGTTGGAAGCTGTTACGGCGGTGAATGGCGAGATTGCCGAGGCACTGGTTGGCATCGACGCCACCGAACAGGTCGAGCTGGACCGCGCCATGATCGAACTGGACGGCACAGACAACAAGGGTCGCCTCGGCGCCAATGCCATTCTCGGCGTTTCCCTTGCTGCCGCCAAGGCCGCTGCTGATTGGACGTCGCAACCGCTTTATCGCTACGTGGGCGGCACATCCGCCCGTATTCTGCCCGTCCCGATGATGAACATCATCAACGGCGGCGAACACGCCGACAACCCGATCGACATCCAGGAATTCATGATCATGCCCGTGGCGGCCACGAATATCCGCGAAGCGGTGCGCATGGGCTCCGAAGTCTTTCATACGCTGAAAAAAGAACTCAGCGACGCCGGCCTGTCGACAGGCATCGGTGACGAAGGCGGCTTTGCCCCCAACATCAGCTCAACCCGTGACGCGTTGGATTTCATTCTGAAGTCGGTAGAAAAGGCAGGCTACAAACCGGGCGACGACATCCATCTCGCCCTCGATTGCGCCGCGACCGAGTACTTCAAGGATGGCGCATATGTGCTTGCTGGTGAAGGCAAAACACTGTCTTCCGACGAAAACGTCGCCTATCTCGAAGCCCTGGTGAAGGACTACCCGATCATCTCGATCGAAGATGGCATGGGCGAAGACGATTGGGACGGCTGGAAGGCCCTGACGGACGCGATTGGCGACAAGGTGCAGCTTGTGGGCGACGATCTGTTTGTGACAAACCCGGCGCGTCTGGCTGACGGCATTGCACGTGGTTGCGCCAACTCGATGCTGGTAAAAGTCAATCAAATCGGCAGCTTGACGGAAACACTTCAAGCTGTCGACATGGCCCACCGAGCCCGCTACACCAAT
>NZ_JBYNDP010000158.1:0-7394 GCF_059783535.1 Tateyamaria sp.
CGGATCGTTGTCTGAGTTTGTGGAACATCTGCGGCTGATGGCGCGCTACAACGCGTGGCAGAACTGGTCGCTTGTTGCGGCGGCGGATACGCTGAGTGATGCGAAGCGGTGGCAGGATCGGGGTGCGTTTTTCGGCTCTATTGCGGCGACTTTCAATCATTTGCTGTGGGACGATGCGCTGTGGTTGGCCCGCTTTGCAGGGGAAACGCGGCCTGAATTGAATGTCCCTGTCTCTTTGGAGGCACCGCGAGAGTGGGAGGCGTTCAAAGAGCTGCGAACAGCGCGGGATGCGGCGGTAAGCGCCTGGGCCGGAGGTCTTGCGTCATCCGATTTGCAAGGTGTGATTGCGTGGTATCCTGGGGGAGGGGACGTGCGGGTTGAGAAACCGGCGGCGGTGTGTTTTGCGCATCTGTTCAATCACCAAACCCATCACCGGGGGCAGATACACGGGATGTTGACGGCGGCAGGCGCGCGACCTGAGCCGACGGATTTGCCGATGTTGGGGTAGGGGCGCATCTGGATGCGCCATACGGTTTGGGGCTCTGCTTGTGGTCAGAAGAATCTGAGTGCGGTCACTTGCGGGAAGACGTGGAGTCCTGTGCTGGCGGCACGTTGGGCTGCGCCTGTTTTCCCCGCCACAGGATGAAGAGGCCTGAAAAGACAATCAAACTTGATCCGGCCATTATTGAAAAGCTCAACTGCTCGCCGAAAACCACAATCCCGAGCGCTATTCCAAACAACAACCGTGTGTACCTGAAGGGGGTGACGGCGGACACCTCTCCGATGCGCATGGCTTTCATCAAGCTCACATAGGCGGCAACACCTGTCAGCACGGCCCCAAGAAGGAAAAGAGACGCCTCGACACGGGGCTGTACAAAGGGCGCGCCTTGCCAGACGGAAAACATCGCACCGGCAACGATGATGGACACAAAGCCGTAGAATCCAAGGATCGACGTGCTGAGTGATGCCGGGGCCGCACGGCTTGCGAGATCGCGGCCCGCGAAACCGATCATTCCGATGATGGCCAGAACCGACAGTATGGAAAAACTGTCTGTGCCGGGTTGAATGATGATCACCACCCCGACCAGTCCAATGAGAATGGCGGCCCATCTGCGCCAGCCCACTTTTTCGCCAAAAAGCAATGCCGCTCCTGCCACCACGACAAGTGGGGTTGCCTGCAGGATAACCGTGGCCGCGGACAATGGGGTGAGTGAAATGGCGAGCACATAGAACAAGCGACCGACGATTTCGAAGAACGCCCGCATGCGCATTGGGCGCGACAGGACGTCCGGCGAGAACAGTGGTTCCTTGTTGAGGAGCGCCATGCAAGCAAAAACAAAGGCACCCCCGCAGCCGAAGATGATCAAGATCTGACCCACCGGCAGCGTTTCAGATGCAGCTTTGACAAAGGTATCTTCGACAGCAAACACCGCCATCGAAGCGATCATCCAGACACTGCCAATCAGGTTGGCCTTCCGGTCTGTTGCAATGTCAGCCGTCACAAGTCTTCCAATATTGGTTCACGCTTGGACGACTGCCGAGTCTGCATTGCCCAACCACATTCTCTTGCGAGTTGCGGTGCCTGACTTGCCCCGGCCAGTCAATGTGGAATTGGCAATTCCTTGCAGACCGAATGGGTGGTTGCAGGGCGTATGCCGCACGTTTTCTTTGGCGCAGAATTCCGGATGGTGTAGGTCGGCGCGTTGCTTTTGCCCGTCGCTTGTCTACTCTCTGCTACGGTCAGGTTGGCGCGCGGCCGGAGCCGACGGATCTGCCAATGTTGGGGTAGGGTGAGCCCCATGATCAGGATTTGGCCGCAACTTGAGTTCCGGCGCTATTCCATGGCCGATTCAACTTAGGCAAGCTTTGCATCTGCCCTTTCAAAAGTCTTCTTGACCTCAATCTTGGTTGAGGTGGTCAACTGTACCCTTCAAGGGGAACGCGATGGCACAGCAAGCAAACGAAAACAGCACGAAGATTGGGGTATCTGCCGTCGGCATGAACCAGGAAACGCTTGCGCTTGATAAGCCGGTTTGTGCCACATGCGGGACTGCGTTTCCGGCGGGCGTTGACGTGCCCGCGATCTGCCCGATTTGCGAGGACGAGCGACAATACGTTCCCCGAGGTGGTCAGGCCTGGACGTCCGCTGAACCGCATCCCTTTGGGGCCGTCGGCCGTCCGGGCAATTGTCGCGGCGGTGGCACCCTATCCAATCGAACGTCTTCATGGCGCAACGTTAGGCGGAACGATCCCTTCGGAAGCCCACGCGGCCCTTCAATACTCGGCCGCGCGGTACCTGAGGGCCATTGAGGCGGTGGAGTAGGTTGGCAACGCTCTTCGCCTCCAACCGCGATTGCCCCGAAACCTAAGCCTTATGTCGGGGCCGTTTCTCGCAGCCATTGGAAGACCCATGTCTCGGAGAGCCGCCGCGTGTCATCGGCGACGTGGGCGGTGAGTTCGATCAGGTCGTGATCCTGCCCGTCGATGTCGATGAACAGGCGCCATGTGGGCACGGCCGCGTCCGAGACTTTGTGCAGGACCATGCCGTCGATCTCACCGGCGGAGTGGGTGACGATCGGCGCGACTTTGGCGTCTTCGGACAGGGACCCAAGTGCGCCGCCTTGGAAGTCGATGACGAACTTGCGCAGGTTGGGGTTGTCCAGCGGGACGCCCGAGGGGCCGCCGATGCCTGCGAGCGTGCCTTGCACCCAGGCAAGCTCGCCTGAGGGGGGCAGGTCGCCCCAATGCATGCGGTAGCTGTAGGTGCGGCTTTCGCCCGCCTGTGGTGCGCTTTTGGGCACCCAGAAGGCAACGATGTTGTCGTCGATTTCCAGATCAGCGGGGATTTCCACCAGGCGCACGATGCCCGGTCCCCAATTGTTCAGGGGCTCGATCATCACCGAGGGGCGGTCGTGGTAACGCGCGCCTGCGTCCTGGTAGTCTTCATAGGTGCGGTCGCGCTGGACCAGGCCGAACTGGGCCATCTGCGGTTCGTCGAAATAGGAGCTTGAGACGCGGGGCGGGTTGTTGAGCGGGCGCAGGATGACGTTGCCGTTCTTTCGGATGATCTTGAGCGCTTCGCTGTCGTGGACCTGCCTCCGGAAATCGTCGAAATCCCGTTCAGTATGTTCGGCGAAATAGAACATGGATGTGAGCGGGCCGAGCCCCAGTTGCGGGACCGTTTCGCGGAAGAACAGCGTTGCCTCGACATCCATGGTGGTGTCATCGCCGGGTGTGATCGTGAATTTGTAGGCCCCGGTGACCGAGGCGCTGTCGAGGGCGGCGTAGACTGTTAGCGACGCGTCGGTTGCCGTGGGCCTTTCCAGCCAGAACTCGGAGAAGCGTGGGAATTCTTCGGGCCCGTTCAGCCATGTGTTGATGGCGAGTCCACGGGCCGAGAGGCCATAGCTGTTGCCGCGGCCCAGGGCGCGGAAATAGCTGGCGCCGAGGAAGGTGACCACCTCGTCAAACTTGTCGGGCGTGTTCAGGGGGTGGGTCAGCTTCAGCCCGGCAATTCCTGACAGCTCGGCGTGGTCTGGCACCCGCGCGCCCACATCGTTGCGGTATTCGAAATCGTCGGTCGAGAATATCAGCGGGCGGGCGGTGCCATCCGTGACTTCGTGGATCTTCACCGGTTCCTTGAACAGCCAGCCCGGGTGGAAGGACGACACGTGGAAGGGCAGGGGGGTGTCGGACCACCGTGCGGCCTCCGGCCGGAAATAGATGTTGCGGTAGTCGTCATAGGTCAGGTTCTGGAGGAAGTTGTCGAGCGGTGGCGGTGGTGCGTCAGGCGCTTGCGCCCGGCCCTGCATCCGGTCCTTGAGCCACTCGTAGGAGAACGCTTGCCCCGTAGCATCGCCAAACACCGTTTGGGGCAGGGCAACGCCTGCCAAAAGCGTGGCAAGGGCGCTGCGGCGGTTCATATGCGCTGTGAGGGCCATCTTTGTCCTTTTGGTGTGCGATCCACGGTGTGACAGATGCAAGGCCCGTGCGGTGGCGTCCAGTCCCTTGTCGTCACTTTTCACCGGGGCGCATTCACATCGTCGCCAGTGTCCGGTTTGATCGGCAGGATTGTGCCAGAATGCAAAAGGCCGCCGGGGTCCGACGGCCTTTGTAGACTTTATCCGGGGTCCGCTTAGCTGCCGCCGTCCTGCAGCGATACAAGGTAGGCGTAGAGGTTCACAGCGTCCTCTTCCTTGCGGACCTTGTAGGTCATCTTGGAGCGGCCGTTGTCGCCGGTGACCTCACGCAGGTAGGCAGTAGGGTCTTGGGCGTAGGCGACGAACACTTCTTCCGTGATCACGAGGCCTTCCATCTCGGCTGCGAGCTGGTTGATGTCGGAATAGCGGAAGTCTTCGACCATGCCGAACTTACCACCGGCGATGCCGTAGAGGTTCGGGCCGGTCTTGGCGTTGCGGCCTGCCAGCGTGTCGCCTGCTTCGTTCTGGACGACGTGGCACGAGATGCATTGGCGGAATGCCTTTTCCCCTGCGGCGGCGTCGCCGGAGGCTGCGTGGCCGTCTGCAAATGCGGGCACGGCCAGCGTGGCAGTTGTCGCTGCGATGGCAAGTGTGCGGAACATGTGAATCTCCTTCCAAAGTTCTTGGCAAGAACGTAGTGGGTTCGTGGTCAAGTCAACAGTAACTTTGACTTGATCCCGGGATCGGCGGGAATTCTTTGATTCTTTTCCCCTGTCACGCAACAGCGTGGGCGATAGCGCACTGTTTCCATAGGTCTTTCAGGGCCATCACGAGGTGTTCGATGTCCTCGGTGCTGTGTAGGGGTGACGGTGTGAACCGCAGCCGTTCGGTGCCCTTGGGAACTGTGGGGTAGTTGATGGGCTGCACGTAGATCCCGTATTGCTGCATCAGGTAGTCCGACAGCATCCGGCATTTGACCGGGTCCTTGATCATCACAGGGATGATGTGGGACGGGTTTTCCATATGCGGAATCCCCTCCTGATCCAGCCGTTTGCGCAGGTAGGCCACGCGTTTGCGTTGTTCGATGCGTTCCTGGTCCGATTGCTTGAGGTGGCGGATGGATGTGCGTGCCGCTGACGCGACCGCGGGGGGCAGGGCGGTGGTGAAGATGAAGCCGGAGGCGAAGCTGCGGATGAAGTCGCAGAGTGCTTCGGACCCGGTCACGTAGCCCCCCACCACGCCATAGGCTTTGCCGAGCGTGCCTTCGATCAGGGTGATGCGGTCCATCAGGCCCAACTCTTCTGCGACGCCGCCGCCGCGGGGGCCGTACATGCCGACGGCATGCACTTCGTCGATATAGCTCATTGCACCATGTTTCTCGCACACATCGAGGATTTCTGCGATCGGTGCGATGTCGCCGTCCATGGAGTAAACCGACTCAAACGCCACGATTTTCGGGGCGTTGGCGGGCAGGGCGGCCAGTTTGCGGTCAAGATCCTCGGGGTCGTTGTGTTTCCAGATCACCTTGTTGGCCCGTGAGTGGCGGATGCCTTCGATCATGGAGGCGTGGTTCAGCTCGTCCGAGAGGATCACTGCGTCGGGGAGCCGTGACCCGAGCGTCGAGAGGGCCGCCCAGTTCGAGACGTAGCCGGAGGTGAACAGGAGCGCGCTTTCCTTGCCATGGAGATCTGCCAGTTCTTCCTCAAGCAGCTTGTGGGCGTGGTTGGTGCCCGAGATGTTGCGCGTGCCGCCTGCGCCCGCACCGCACTCATCAATCGCGTCCTTCATCGCTTTGGTCACCGACGGATGCTGGCCCATGCCGAGGTAGTCGTTCGAGCACCAGACGGTCACCTGGTCTGGGGCATCTTCGTTGTGGCACCTTGCGCGGGGGAACGCACCGGACTGGCGCTCCAGCTCTGCGAATATGCGGTAGTTCCCCTCCTCTTTCAGCGCATCGAGTTGGGTTTGGAACAAAGCATCAAAGTCCATGATGTCCCCCTGTGGTGTTTTTGGTTGGTTTTGCCTCTGGCAGCATCCAGCGCCAGAGCCGTTCGTCGGGGATGGGCAGGACCATCACCCAGTGTTCGAGGGCCGCAAGGGCCGTCAGCGCCGTGAGCAGGGCAAAGCCCGTCACTGCGCCGGTGGTTTCGGCGGCGTAGAGCCGTTCGAGCCAGCAGGCGGCCGCAAAGGTGAGTGCCGTCACCGAGATCGGGAAGAGCCAGTTCATGCCCGCCGTGCGGAAGTGGCTGGGTAGATGGCTGAGAGCTTCGGGCAAGAAATCCACGTGGATGCGGGGGACGCCGAAGAAGAGGTTCAGCTTGGCCGAGATGCGGGCGAAGAAGAGGACGGCGAAGGTGTAGAAGGCAAATGGGTTGGGGGCGTGCCAGAGGGCGAGGGCCAGTCCGATCAGCGTCGCTGTCAGCAGCATCTCGTGATAGGCGATGGTGCCCCATGCGCGGATGAAGCGTTCCCATTCCGCTTTGTGCGGGGGCACGGGCATTCGGTTGGGGCCGGTAATGACGCCCGTGAGGAAGGCCAGTTCGATCCAGCCCCAGAGGGCGAGGGCCGAGAGGAACGCGACATAGGTGCCCAGGATGTCGGTCTGTGTCATGGACCAGTGGGTGCCGTAAGCGCCCAAGGCCACCAGGGGCAGGGCGACGATTGTCGTGGTGCGCCGCGCCTTTTCGCCGGAACGGTCGGCGTACTTGACCGCCATCAGGATGGTGCCGGTGGAGAACCACCAGATGAACAGGGCGATAAGGGCGGCGATCCATGGGGTCATGCGTGTGCCCCCGACATGCTGAGGGCTGCGCCCGAGCCTGGGTGGGCGCGTGTTCCATGCTTGTGATGCGACGCGATTGCGGTACTCAGAACACTGGTTCGGCGAGTGACTTTACCAATGCGCCCTCCCGGGGGGAGGGTCGGGCGCTGCCCGGGGTAAACCCGGGCGAGACAGTTCTGCGGTCGCGCTTTCGTAAGCGTCCGCAAAACTGTGTGCTTATGCCAAACGGCGTGGCTCAATACGCAGGCTCCAACCGGGTGCTTTCCGGCACCACGTGTTTCTTGGCCGGGATCGTGTAGAGCGCCACGAAGGCCGCAGCGGCCCGCAGCTGTGCGCCGATCTTTTTCAGCCCTGTCGCCTCGGCCATGTCGACATTGGCCTTTTGCAGCTTCTCAAGCTGGCGCTGCCACCGCGGGTGGTCGATGTCGAGCGTGATGGGGAAGATCTGTTCCGACAGTTTCGACGTCTTGGTGAACACTTCGTGTGCATACCAGTCCGGGTCCACGCCGAGCGCTTCGTGGAAGGCCGGGCGCTGATGGTCGCGCACATACATCGTCGCGTAGACCGCCGTCAGGAAGAACTTGATCCAGTATACGTTCATTCCGCTGGTCAGCTTCGGGTCGGTCTTCATCAGCAAGGCAAAGGCCTCGCCGTGGCTGAACTCGTCATTGCACCACTCTTCGAACCATTTG
>NZ_JBYNDP010000159.1:0-7367 GCF_059783535.1 Tateyamaria sp.
TGTCGCGTGACCGTGCCGAACAGCGCCCCGAGCGTTTCTCGGTCGGTGACAAGGTAGATGTCCGCATCACCAACATCGACAGCAAGACCCGCCGTCTGGGTGTCTCGATCAAGGCGCGTGAAATCGCCGAAGAGAAAGAAGCTGTGGAACAGTACGGATCGTCCGACAGCGGTGCATCGCTGGGCGATATCCTTGGTGCCGCTCTGAAGGGCGACGAGTAAGAATTGCACCCATACGGTGTGTGAACTAGGGGCCCCTCGGGGCCCCTTTTGGTTTTTCTGAGACCGAGTCGAATCATCCAGCGGTTCGTCTGTGCAGAATGCTGCATCTTGGGATGTGGCAGCGCGTCAATGCTGATTTTCGTGCCACGGCGCAGTTCAGGCATCAAAAAAACTGGCTTCGCCCAGAATGGGCCTATTCCCGAAAGGCCCGTTTGTTCCTATAGTTACCGGACGCTAAGAGATAAAAAACCGAGTCTCTCGGGAGGTATTTAGAATGATCCGATCAGAGCTGATCCAGAAGATCGCGGATGAAAATCCACACCTGTATCAAAGAGACGTGGAGCGGATCGTAAATACCATATTCGACGAAGTGACCAACGCGATGGCGCGTGGTGATCGGGTCGAGCTGCGTGGATTTGGCGCGTTTTCGGTTAAGAAGCGGGATGCGCGCACAGGTCGGAACCCTCGCACGGGTGAGACTGTAGAGGTTGAAGAGAAACACGTACCCTTTTTCAAGACGGGCAAGTTGCTGCGCGATCGCCTAAACGGGAAAGCCTGATGCGCTACATTCGTTATGCCTGTATTGCCGTCTTTGCGGTGGCTTTGATCGCCGTTGCATTGGCCAATCGTGGCATGGTGACCCTCAAGCTGCTGCCAACCGAGATTGCGGGCCTGTTTGCAGTGACCCCGAGCGTAGAGTTGCCGCTTTTCGTGGTGATCTTTGGCGGCATCATAGCTGGTTTGCTGGTTGGTTTTGTGTGGGAGTGGATGCGAGAGCACGCAGTCCGCGCAGAAAACTCCCGCAACGCCCGCGAGGTGCGTCGGCTTGGACGTGAAGTGAAGCGTCTGAAATCCGAAAAGCACGAAGGTAAGGATGAGGTGCTGGCTCTTCTGGACGAAGCCAGCTAAGCCTGCCCCTATGTCAAAGCTGTCTGTTAAGATTTGCGGCCTTAGCCGCCCCGAGCACGTGTCTGCTGCAGTAGATGCGGGGGCGACTTACATCGGCTTTGTCTTTTTCCCAAAATCGCCGCGGAATGTGACCCTTGAAACCGCGCGATCTCTAGCAGTGGAAGTTCCGCCCGGTGTTGCCAAGGTCGCTCTTGTCGTCGATCCGGATGATGCGTTCCTCGATGAGTTGATCGCGAGTGTTCCCTTGGACATGCTGCAACTGCATGGCCATGAGACACCCGAGCGGGTCGCGCAGATTAAGGAACGCTACGGCCTTCCGGTGATGAAGGCTGTTGGTGTGGCGGATACGTCTGATCTGGCGTTCCTTGATGACTATGGCCGGGTGGCGGATCAGATATTGGTCGATACTAAGGCGCCCAAAGGCGCAGATCGACCCGGTGGCAACGGGCAAATCTTTGACTGGAGCTTGATTTCCGGCAGGCGCTGGCCGGTGCCATGGATGTTGGCGGGTGGGCTGACCCAAGACAATGTCGCACAGGCTGTTGCTGCGACTGGTGCGCAGCAGATCGACCTGAGCTCGGCCGTGGAAACAGCGCCTGGACAAAAGGATGCGGGCCTGATCCGCGACTTTTTGGCCGTCGCAAAGACCGTCAGCTGACCCTTTACCCGGCCGGTTAACCCCGCTAGGTCAAAGGTTCTGCAAGCGAGGTGCCCGATGGCAAACGATCTTTTCAATTCCTTCATGACCGGCCCGGATGAAAATGGGCGCTTTGGAGACTTTGGTGGACGTTTCGTGTCCGAAACACTGATGCCGCTGATCCTGTCCTTGGAAGAGGAATACGAAAAGGCAAAGACTGACGATAGCTTCTGGGCCGAGATGGACCATTTGTGGAAGCACTATGTCGGTCGTCCCAGCCCGCTCTACTTTGCTGAACGCCTCACTGATCATCTGGGTGGCGCGAAGATCTATATGAAGCGGGACGAGCTGAACCATACGGGTGCCCACAAGATCAACAACGTGCTCGGCCAAATCATCCTGGCCCGTCGTATGGGCAAAACCCGGATCATCGCGGAAACCGGGGCAGGGCAGCACGGTGTGGCCACGGCTACTGTTTGTGCGAAATTTGGTTTGAAGTGCGTTGTTTACATGGGCGCGCATGACGTGGAACGTCAGGCCCCCAACGTGTTCCGTATGAAACTGCTTGGCGCGGAAGTGATCCCGGTGACCAGTGGTCGGGGTACGCTCAAGGACGCGATGAATGATGCCTTGCGCGACTGGGTGACCAACGTACGCGACACCTTCTATTGCATCGGCACGGTGGCGGGGCCGCACCCGTATCCAGCCATGGTCCGCGATTTCCAAAGCATCATCGGTAAGGAAGTCCGTGAACAGATGGTCGAGGCTGAGGGGCGTTTCCCCGACACGGTCATCGCGGCCATCGGCGGCGGATCGAATGCGATGGGCCTTTTCTTTCCCTTCCTCGATGAAAAAGAGGTTGGGATCATTGGCGTCGAAGCGGGCGGCAAGGGTGTGAATGCCAAGATGGAACATTGCGCCTCGCTAACCGGCGGGCGTCCCGGAGTCTTGCATGGTAACCGCACATACTTGCTGCAAGATGACGATGGCCAGATCCTCGAAGGTTTTTCCATCTCAGCAGGGCTCGACTATCCCGGTATCGGGCCCGAGCACGCGTGGTTGCATGACATTGGACGGGCGGAGTACGTGTCGATCACGGATGTCGAGGCGCTGGAAGCGTTTCAGTTGTGCTGCACGACCGAAGGGATCATTCCAGCACTCGAACCCAGCCACGCCCTGGCACACGTTATGAAAATCGCGCCAAACCTGCCGTCAGATCACATCATATGCATGAACATGTGTGGGCGCGGGGACAAGGATATCTTTACTGTGGCCCGTCACCTTGGTTTTGACATGTCTGGGCCCGAAGGGCGCAACGTAGAGTGATCTAGACCGCGTATCCGGTCAGCACCTCCAACGGAACGATTTCCAGCGCGCGCTTGTGCGTCGCCTTTAAGTTCACTTGGGGCGCGCATCCTTCGTCATGGGCCTGCAAGAAACGTGAAGCACACAAGCACCAGCTATCGCCGGGGTTCAGTCCCGCAAAGCGGTATTCGGGGCGTGGCGAACTCAGGTCATTGCCCACATATTTGGAATAGGCCAGGAATTCCGCTGACATTACCGCGCAGACCGTGTGGCTGCCTTGGTCGGCAGCACAAGTGTTGCAGTGCCCATCCCGGAAGAAGCCTGTGACCGGGTCTATGCCGCACACCTGTAGTTCGGTGCCCAATACGTTGACGCTTTCATCCGGTTCCATCTCTCACTCCGTTGCGGCCACGATCTCGCGGAACATGTCGATGTTGGCTTCGTTCACTCCCGCCTCGCGGAACTGGCGGTCAGCCGCAGTTGTGACGATCACGACACCTGCCTGCTGATCGATATAGAGGTATTGCCCGTAGATACCACGCCCCATGAACTGACCTTCGGTTGCACCAACGGGAATCCACCATTGATATCCATAGCCGATGCGGCCCGGTTTGGTTGGTGCGCTGGCTTGGGTTGAGGAGGCGATCCAGTTTGCTGGAACGATCTGTTGCCCTTGCCAACTGCCGTTTTGCAGAATCATCTGCCCAAAACGGGCGTAATCCCGCGTGGTAATATTCAGACCTCCCAGCACAAAGGCGACACCGACGCCGTCCGTCAGATAGAGTGGTGATTGGTCAAGCCCGAGTGGCTCAATCAGCTTTTCGGCCATCAGATCGGGGATATCTCGCCCCGTTGCGCCGCGCGCAACCATTCCAACAATGTGGGTGTCGATTGACGTATATTGCCATGTTTCGCCCGGTTGCTCGAAGGTCTCGGTCAGCCCGGCCGCAAAATCATCCATCTCTCCACCCAAGGCGAGAACACGGCCCATCCGATTGATATCGCTATCATAATCCAGATAGTCTTCGTCAAAGGTGACACCGCTGGTCATTTGCAGAACATTGCGGATTGTGGCGCCATCATAGGCTCCGCCTTCGAGCATGGGGGCGTAGTCGGTAACGGGCGCATCCAGCGACGTGATGGCGCCTTCCTCGACCAGAATACCGAACAGCGCTGAGAGATAGCTTTTGGCGACAGACCAACTGATCCGTCGGTCATCGGGTTCCGTGCCTTGGTAATACGCTTCGTGCACGATTTTTCCGTCTTTGAGCACCAGCGTCGATGTGACTGTCCTTTCAATGACCCAGGTTTCGTAAGCAGCGGGCATTTTCATAGCTGCGCCCACGGGCAACGGGCTGACTGATCCCGAACCCCTTGAGATTTCTCTGTGGAGAAATGCCCCGTCCATGTTGGAGAAATTCGATACGATCCGATTTTCGTCGAACAAAGAGTTGACTGCGAGCAATCGCGTGATCTCTTCACGCTTCCAAAAAGCAACCAGAGCAACTGCAATAATCAACGCAATGACTGCTCGCACTATCCATTTTACAATAATTCGCATCTTTTTCCTCCGCCCTGCGCACTTATTCACAGGGCTGTATCGTCAGGCAATTTTACCTTGGCGTCAGCCTGTCCAGTTGATCCAACGACCGTGAAAGTCGGCGCGGCCGAGGTTTAAAGTGACGTTGCCGGGCCAGAGCCGCAAGGTCAGAGCCGCGCCAACGGCGCCGGTTGTGTCACCATCTGTTTCCATTTGCATCCAGGCAAGAGGTGTTTCACGCGTTGCCTTTGCGCCCGCCGCTTCGATCAGTGCTGTGCCATGATCCTGTTTTTCTTTGGGAAAGTACTGCCAAGCAACCGTATGCTGGATCATGTGCATATGCCCCTCGGGGGCGGAAGCAAGGCGGGTTTCGAGCCAGTCAATGGCGTCCCCCATGTCCACATGGGCAGACAGGACCGACATAGCTGCGCGTGTCAGCTTCACCCGATGCGGCTGGTCGGCCCAGAGGTAGGACAAAAGGCGGAGTGTGTCCGCTTCATCTTTGAGGTTCAACGGGTTGAGATCGACGCCTGACCTATCCGCAATCTGCGGACAATTCATTGGCGGCACAGGACCTGACCATTCGGGTTTCAATTTGAGAACAGGATCTTGCGAGCCGAAGCGATGACCGTTTGCTTCGAGTGCGAAGTGATCCCACATGAGGTTCAGACCACCGCTGGCGCCCAGTTCTGATAGAACGATGGGGCGGTCGAAATGATAGGCCGCGACGTGAGCCATGGCAATCAGCGCCGCGCTGCGCCGCACCTCGTTCGTCTGGGGGGCGTTCAAAGTCCAGTCGAGGAAGAACTCTTCGTTTTTTTTGAGAGCGTTAACGACTGCTTCCTCAAGCGTTTCATCATCTGCGGTGTTCGGAGGATAGGCGGCCACTAAATCACAGTCTTTGGCCTGAAGAACAAGCGCGTGCAGTCCGCCACCGATCCGCAGCGGAAGCGAATGGCCCGCTGGACCAATATCCCCCTGATACTCGGCCATTTTCCGACCCAGAACGCTGGTTGCATCCCACCGATTGGCTAGAATTTTCAAGACGCGCCCCATGAGCGGAGAACCCATACGCGAGCAGGTTTCGGATTGATCGAGAAAGGCTTGGGTCAAGCTCATGAGAAGCGGTCCATCAGTTTTTGCAGGGGGGATCGCGTGTCTGGTATCTCTTCTTGTTTCGCGTTGGATGTGGTTGATTGACCTGTTTTTTCCTTGCCCGTTCCCGATCTTGGCGGTGCGGTTCGGAGGGCTACGGCATTCATGAACTTTGCCCCATCCCCAACGGCAAGATGGGGTGCCCCATCCGAACACCCACGGACCACGTCATCTAGCCATGCCTCATCGGCCTTGGGAAAGTCCCGCAGCACATAGCCGGGCACAGCATCCTTGTGGCCGGGATGACCGACGCCCAAGCGGATGCGTGCGTAGTCGGCGCCAATATGTGCATGCAGGGATCGCAACCCGTTGTGACCAGCATGACCACCACCAACTTTCCAGCGCACCTTGCCTGGGGCTAGATCGATTTCGTCATGCAAAACAATGACATCCTGGGCGTCCAGCTTGTAGAATCGCATCGCGGCGCCCACGCTGTCGCCCGACTTGTTCATGTAGGTTTCAGGCTTTAGAAGGACCACCCGATCTGATCCGAAACGTCCTTCGGACACCACGCCCTGATGCTTGGACTTCCACGCGGGGAAGCCATGATCTGCTGCGATCTGGTCCAGAACCATGAACCCGATATTGTGCCGGTTGCGGGCGTATTTCGCGCCCGGGTTCCCCAGTCCGACGATGAGCTTCATTCCGTCCCCCGTGTCATGTTGCGGCGCAGCATAGGGAAGGGGGCAGGGGTGGTCCAGCCAAGCGTATAGACACCGTGCAATTGAGATTTGTGCCGATCGATAAACGAAACTGCACATTTTCGCGCAGAAACCGCGCATTTTGGTCTGCCTGACGCACCCGGTTTTCGAACGGTTTTCACCAACTGCACGTTTTCGCTCAGAAACTCCATAAATTGCCCCTTCCAACGCCGTTAACACATTGGAAAGTGTTAACCTTTGCACCAAGCGACTTATTGCTAGTTAACGGACCGGCCTCCGCCTCACAAAAAGAAAAGGGCCGCCCCAATCCGGAGCGGCCCTCGCAATGTCGGTCCGTGACAGGACGCTTTATTCTTCGCCACCCTCTTCGGTGACTTCTTCAGCTTCCTCTTCGCCGCCTTCTTCGTTCTCGGACGACCGCAGGCCGGACGGTGCGGTGATCGTTGCAATCACGAAGTCGCGGTCAATCGTTGGCTTGGCGCCTGTTGGCAGCGTCACCGACGAGATGGTGATGCTGTCGCCGACTTCGGCTTCGCTGACGTCGATGCTGATGCTTTCAGGGATGTCACCAGCGGTTACAACCAGTTCCACCTCGGGGCGCACCAACGACAGCACGCCGCCTTTTTTCAGACCCGGTGAGACGTCTTCGCCATCCACTTCAACACCGATGAACAGGTTGATCTTGGTCGTGCGGCGCAGGCGCATGAAGTCCACATGCGTGGGCAGGTCCTTAACGACGTCGCGCTGCACGTCGCGGCAGATGACGCGCACGTCCTCGTGGCCTTCGACCTTCATGTTGAACAGGGTCGACTTAAAGCGACCAGCTTTCAACATTTTCAGCAGCTTGTTGAAGGGCAGATTGATCGGCAGCGGATCGTTGTCACCACCAAAAACAATCCCCGGAACCATACCGGCACGACGTGCCTGACGAGCGGCGC
>NZ_JBYNDP010000160.1:0-7361 GCF_059783535.1 Tateyamaria sp.
TCATCAGCGCCTTGGCCGAAACGAACCGCCCGCCCTTCGATTTGCCGGAAGCGGAGTCTGAATTGGTTGCTGGCTACCAGGTCGAATATTCATCGACCCCGTTTCTGCTGTTCATGGCTGGCGAATACATCGCCATCTTCCTGATGTGCGCACTGATGTCGCTGCTGTTCTTCGGTGGCTGGCTGTCGCCCATTCCAGGCCTGCCCGATGGCGTGCTGTGGATGGTCGCTAAGATGGCGTTCTTCTTCTTCCTCTTCGCGATGGTGAAGGCGATCACGCCACGCTACCGCTATGACCAGCTGATGCGCCTGGGGTGGAAAGTATTCCTGCCGTTCAGCCTGGTCTGGGTCGTGTTTGTGGCCTTTGCCGCCAAGTTTGACTGGTTCTGGGGCATCTATGCCCGCTGGGCCGTGGGGGGCTGATATGGGATTGGCTGCCGCCATCAACGAGGCACCGGAACACCATCTGGATGACCTTGTGTCATTCTTGGGGTCCGAGTTCGCTATTGGAACGACCGATGAAGATGGGAAGCTCGACCGAGCGGATCCCGGAGAAGTCGTCTCGGCCCTCAAGGCCTGGGCGTACATGCACCTTAACGACGGAACACAGGGAGACTAGCAATGACGCAGATCGACTACGGCCGCGCCGCCAAATACTTCCTGCTGCAGGATTTCTGGCAAGGCATGAAGCTGGGCTTGAAGTACTTTTTCGCCCCGAAGGCCACCGTGAACTACCCGCATGAAAAGGGGCCCTTGTCCCCGCGTTTCCGTGGCGAGCACGCGCTGCGCCGCTATCCCAACGGGGAAGAACGCTGCATTGCCTGCAAGCTGTGCGAGGCGATTTGCCCGGCGCAGGCCATCACCATTGATGCCGAACCGCGCGAGGATGGCAGCCGCCGCACCACCCGCTATGACATCGACATGACCAAGTGCATCTACTGTGGCTTCTGTCAGGAAGCATGTCCGGTCGATGCCATTGTCGAAGGTCCGAATTTCGAATTTGCCACCGAGACCCGTGAAGAGCTGTTCTATGACAAGGAAAAGCTGTTGGAGAATGGTGAGCGTTGGGAAGCCGAGATCGCACGCAATCTTGAACTGGATGCACCGTATCGCTGATGGGAGCCTGGGGACCACATAGCTTTGACAACGACACGGCGGCCGACCTGCTGGATACGTTGAAAACCCTCGATCAGCCGTTCGAGCAGGCGGAAGCTGTGTGCGAAAGCTTTGAGGCCGTGTTTGAGGCGCCAACCGGTGATCTTGATGCGGATTTGGCGTCGACCGCCGTGGCCGGAGCCGAGATCATTGCGGCGTGTCTGGGTCAGCCACGAGACGGGGCCGACGCGCCATTTGATCTCGAAGCCTCCTTCAAATTCTACGATGACGCTGTTGGCATGGCACTGGCCGCTTTGGACCGGGTGACTGCCGACGGCTCGGAACTGGCGGAACTGTGGGATGAGAGCGAAGAGGCGAGCACTTGGCGGGCCAGCATTGCCGATCTTGCCACGCGTTTGCAGGCTGCGGCGAAAGCCCATGACCTTGGGACAGAGTTCGCACCTGATGCTCCTGAGGCTGATCCCGAGCAGGCGCTGCGGAGCGATGTTGACCAAGTCTATGCCGATATGATGGCCGAGATTGAGCGCCTTGCCGACACCGGCGGAGGCGAGGTTCAGGTCGAGGTGCTGCGTCATTTGGTGCGCAAGCTGCATCTGGTCCACAGCGACATCAGCAACATGCGTTACTTCATTGCGGACAGTCTGGATGCACTGACCGCCCGCATCGAAGGTCTGGAGGGTCAACGCTCATGACTGATGACAAGAACAACCCCTTTGCCGCCATGTTGGCCCAGATGCAGGAGATGACCAAAGCATTTCCGCAAATGGCGGCGTTTGATCCGTCGAAGGGGTTTGATCCCAAGATGTTTGAGGCCCTGTGGCCGACCATGCCCAAGGATTTGATGGAGACGTGGTTTGGCAACAAGCTCAACGAGAATGGGTTGGACGCCAAAACCCGGTTGCTGCTGACCCTTGCCGGGTTGACCATGCAGGGCGCGCAGGCCGATACGGCCATTCGCCAGACCGTGCGGCATGCGCGCGAGGCGGGTGCGACCGACCAGCAGATTTCCGAGACTTTGGGCATGATGGCGATGTTTGCCGGTGTGCCCGCCATGACCCGCGCCATGGGATTGGCGCAAGAGGTCATGGGTGACGACGAGGACGAGACATGACTGTATTTGCCTTCTACCTCTTTGCGGTCAGCGTGATCGCGGGTGGCCTTTTCACGGTGATCAGCCGCAACCCCGTCCACTCGGTTCTCTGGCTGATCCTGTCCTTTCTCAGTGCGGCGGGTCTGTTTGTGCTGTTGGGGGCCGAGTTCGTAGCGATGCTTTTGATCATCGTCTATGTGGGGGCGGTTGCGGTGCTGTTCCTCTTCGTCGTGATGATGCTGGACGTGGACTTTGCCGAGCTGAAGGCAGAAATGGCGAAATACATGCCGCTCGCGCTTTTGATCGGTGTGGTGATCCTGATGCAGTTTGTCATGGCTTTTGGCGCTTGGGAGTCGAATGCGGCGGCGGAGGCGCTGCGCACGCAAGTAACGCCAGTGGATCGGCATAACACCGAAGCGCTTGGGATGATCCTGTACGATCAGTATTTCCTGCTGTTCCAGCTTGCCGGGCTGATCCTGTTGGTCGCCATGGTGGGTGCAATCGTTCTGACCCTGCGCCATCGTTCGGATGTGAAGCGTCAGGATGTGATTGCCCAGATGATGCGCGATCCTGCGACGGCGATGGAGCTGAAGGACGTCAAACCGGGGCAGGGGCTCTGATCCTTGAATACCCGGTGCGCATATCTGGCAGCGGTCGTCGCGATGCTCGGGGGCGAGGCTGTGGCCTTGTCGCTAACCGATTGCGACCGTACCACGCATATCAGCCATGGTGGTGAAGCGGATCACGTTGATCTGGGCGAAGGCCGTGTGATGTGGCGTGATTGGTGGAGCCAGGAAGGGACCGCGACTTCATTCTCTGTTGTAGATTGCGCGCCCGGCACTGCACTGACCTTCCACACACAGGAAGAGAACATGGGCAACCGTTTGCCTTTCGACCGGACGGAGAAGGCGCTCGCTGTGATCGAACGCCACGAGACTGGCGCACGCGCCTTTGCCACCTTTGACCGCATGGCTGCCGATCTGGGTGGCATCGCGCGAGACATCAACATCATCACGCTGGATGCAGAGCCGTGCGCCTGCGCGGCACTCTACCCCGAGGCTCGGGGCGAGAAGACAGAATTCATGCTGGGTTAATCCCCGCAACAGACGACAAGCGGGGACACACCCCGGAGGGACGACATGATAGGACTTGAGCATTACCTGACCGTCGCGGCGACGCTGTTCGTCATCGGGATCTTCGGGCTTTTCCTTAACCGCAAGAATGTGATCATCCTGCTGATGAGCATCGAACTGATGCTGCTGGCGGTGAACATCAACCTTGTGGCCTTCTCGTCCTTCCTGGATGATCTCGTGGGGCAGGTGTTCACCCTGTTCGTGCTGACCGTCGCTGCGGCCGAGGCCGCCATCGGTTTGGCTATCCTGGTCTGTTTCTTCCGCAACCGCGGCACCATCGCCGTCGAAGACGTCAACGTGATGAAGGGCTGAGAAATGAGTCGCTTCGTTGTTATTATGTTGGCGTTTTGGGGTGGCATGGGTCATGCGAGCAACCTCCAAACTCCTGAAATCGAACCTTTCGATATCCACGTAGACTACACTCCAGGATGCACTCTTTCTGATGAAACGTTTGTGGGAACTGGCTACGGGCAGTTCGGAAGATCGCGAGAAATGGTCTTGACTGAGTCATACGACACTGCGGACGTCCTGAAGCAGCAATACGTGCTCGTCGATAAACGGCGCGGCAAAGTCGTGGCGGCAACAGTACCCGGCACATATCGCGGTATCGATACGCTCAGTGAAGCCGTGGATCGAGCCATCGAACAATACCCCCACCTGACGCTTCGGCGTTTCGCAAAAGAAATGAAGAAGCAAGGCTTTGAAACTACGGCTGCCGAGGCGCCCCTTGAAGTCCTTGATTGTTTGAAAGGCTAAGAGCACATGGAAACCATCATCCTCTTTGCCCCTCTGGTTGGCGCGCTGCTGTGCGGGTTCGGCTGGCGCATCTTTGGCGAAACCGCAGCCATGTGGATCGCCACTGGCCTGCTGTTCCTTTCGGCCATCCTGTCCTGGATCGTGTTCCTGACCTTTGACGGCACAACCGAGCAGATCCAGATCCTGCGCTTCATCGAAAGCGGCTCACTCAGCACCGACTGGTCCATCCGGCTTGACCGTTTGACGGCGATCATGCTGATCGTGATCACCACGGTGTCGTCGCTCGTCCACCTTTACAGCTTTGGCTACATGGACCACGACCCGCAGTGGAAAGAGGGCGAAAGCTACAAGCCGCGCTTCTTTGCGTATCTGTCGTTCTTCACCTTCGCGATGTTGATGCTGGTGACGGCGGATAACCTTGTACAGATGTTCTTTGGCTGGGAAGGCGTGGGCGTCGCGTCTTACCTGCTGATCGGCTTCTACTACCGCAAGCCATCCGCCAATGCCGCCGCAATCAAGGCCTTTGTCGTCAACCGGGTGGGCGATTTCGGCTTTGCCTTGGGTATCTTTGCGCTGTTTTTCCTGACCGACTCGATCAAGTTCGACGATGTGTTTGCCGCTGCACCTGAGCTGGCGCAGACGCAGTTGACCTTCCTGTGGTCCGAGTGGAATGCCGCGAACCTTGTGGCCTTCCTGCTGTTCATCGGGGCGATGGGCAAATCGGCACAACTAATCCTGCACACGTGGTTGCCTGACGCGATGGAAGGCCCGACGCCTGTGTCGGCGCTGATCCACGCGGCAACTATGGTGACCGCGGGCGTGTTCCTCGTCTGCCGCATGTCCCCGCTGATGGAATTTGCGCCCGAGGCGATGGCCTTTGTCACCGTGCTGGGCGCGCTGACTGCGTTCTTTGCGGCAACCGTTGGGCTTGTGCAGACCGATATCAAGCGCGTGATCGCCTATTCGACCTGTTCTCAGCTCGGCTACATGTTCGTGGCCGCAGGTGTGGGCGTCTACTCGGTCGCCATGTTCCACCTGTTCACGCACGCGTTCTTCAAGGCGATGCTGTTCCTTGGCGCGGGCTCGGTCATCCATGCGATGAATCACGAGCAGGACATGATGAACTACGGTGGCCTGCGGAAGAAGATCCCTTACACGTTCTGGGCCATGATGATCGGCACGCTGGCGATCACCGGCGTCGGCATTCCGCTCACAGGCTGGATCGGTTTTGCCGGGTTTGCGTCCAAGGATGCGGTGATCGAAAGCGCCTATGTCGGATCGACCTTTGCCTTCTGGGCGCTGGTGATCGCGGCTCTGTTCACCTCGTTCTATTCCTGGCGTTTGATGTTCCTGACCTTCTACGGCACGCCACGCGGTGACAAACACACGCACGAGCATGCGCATGAAAGCCCCATGACGATGATCGTGCCGCTGGGTGTTCTGAGCCTGGGTGCGATCTTTGCCGGGGCAATCTGGTATTCCTCGTTCTTCGGCAAGCCAAACGAAGTCATCTCCTTCTTTGGTGGACATTACGAGGCGCCAAGCAAGGACTTGAAAGAGGCGGTTGCTGAACGCAGCCCCAAAGCCTCCGAACTGAAATACGTGATGGAGGATGGACCGGGTGAAGCGGGTATCTACATCGCGCCCGAGAACACTGTGCTGCATGAAGCCCATTACGTGCCGACTTGGGTGAAGCTGTCGCCCTTCGTTTCGATGCTGCTGGGCTTCATCGTCGCCTTCTGGTTCTACATCAAGAACCCGTCACTGCCGGGCCGTTTGGCCGAGAACCAGCGCCCGCTCTACCTGTTCTTGAAGAACAAGTGGTACTTTGACGAGCTATACGACGTTGTCTTCGTTCAACCCGCTTTGTGGATCGGTAAGAAGCTGTGGAAGAAGGGTGACGGCGACGTCATTGACGGGACTATCAACGGCGTATCGATGGGCATTGTGCCCTTCTTTACCCGCCTCGCGGGCCGTGCGCAGTCCGGCTACATCTTTACCTATGCCTTCGCCATGGTGATCGGGATCGCGGTCCTCATCACCTGGATGACGCTCAGCGGAGGAGCAAACTGATGGACAATATTCTTTCCATCACCACGTTCATGCCCGCATTGGCGGCCCTGATCCTGGCCGTGTTCCTGCGCGGGGAAGATGAGGCAGCACAACGCAACGCCAAGTGGGTGGCCATGGCCACGACGGTGATCACCTTCATCGCTTCGCTGTTTATCCTGTTCGAGTTCGACCCCAACGACACCGGTTTCCAGTTTGTGGAAGAGGGCACATGGATCATGGGCCTGACCTACAAAATGGGGGTCGACGGGATCAGTGTTCTCTTCGTGATGCTGACCACGTTCATGATGCCGCTGGTCATTGCCGCGTCATGGTCGGTCACGGACCGGGTCAAGGAATACATGATTGCCTTCCTTCTGCTGGAAACGCTCATGCTGGGCGTGTTCATGGCGCTGGACCTTGTTCTGTTCTACCTGTTCTTCGAGGCGGGCCTGATACCGATGTTCCTGATCATTGGCATCTGGGGCGGTGCGAACCGTATCTATGCGAGCTTCAAGTTCTTCCTCTACACCTTCCTCGGCTCGGTGCTGATGCTGGTGGCGATGGTCGGGATGTATGCTGATGCAGGCACCACCGACATCGAGACGCTGTTGAACCACCAGTTCGGGACCGAGACGTTCAGCCTGTTGGGTATCCAGATCGTGGGCGGGATGCAGACCCTGCTGTTCCTGGCTTTCTTTGCCAGCTTTGCAGTCAAGATGCCGATGTGGCCCGTGCATACATGGCTGCCTGACGCGCACGTGCAGGCGCCGACCGCAGGGTCGGTCGTGCTGGCGGCGATCCTGTTGAAGCTGGGTGGCTACGGGTTCATCCGCTTCTCGATCGGGATGTTCCCGATCGGCTCTGACGTGATGGCGCCGCTGGTTCTGTGGATGTCGGCCATTGCCATTGTCTACACCTCGCTTGTCGCGCTGGTGCAGGAGGACATGAAGAAGCTGATCGCCTATTCGTCCGTTGCCCACATGGGGTTTGTGACCATGGGCATCTTTGCGGCCAATCAGCAGGGGCTGGATGGTGCGATCTTCCAGATGCTGTCGCACGGCTTTATCTCTGGCGCACTCTTCCTCTGTGTCGGCGTGATCTATGATCGGATGCATACGCGCGATATTGACGCCTATGGCGGTCTGGTGAACCGGATGCCTGCCTATGCGCTGATCTTCATGCTGTTCACCATGGCCAATGTGGGCCTGCCGGGCA
>NZ_JBYNDP010000161.1:0-7292 GCF_059783535.1 Tateyamaria sp.
TGTTCCGGCTGGCGAACGAGAAAACAACCTTTACCGAAGCCTTCAGCATGGCAGATGACGTGTTGTATCAAGGTGTTAAGGGGGTGACCGACCTGATGGTGCGTCCAGGTCTGATCAACCTCGACTTCGCGGACGTCCGTGCCGTGATGGACGAGATGGGCAAGGCCATGATGGGTACTGGCGAGGCCGATGGCGAAGATCGCGCCATCCAGGCGGCCGAGAAGGCCATTGCCAACCCGCTGCTCGACGAAATCTCGCTGCGCGGCGCGAAGGGTGTTTTGATCAACATCACAGGCGCACACGACCTGACCCTGTTTGAACTGGACGAAGCCGCCAACCGCATCCGCGAAGAGGTGGACCCGGATGCCAACATCATCGTAGGTTCGACCCTCGACACGGCGATGGAAGGCAACATGCGTGTCAGCGTGGTTGCGACAGGTATCGACGCGTCTGATGTACAAAGCGAAATCCCCGTCCCGCGCCGTTCGATGGCTGCACCGCTGAGCCAGACTGTGACATCGGAAGAACTCGCGCCTGCTCCGGTTGCGGACCCGATGCCAGAGCCTGCACCAGCCCCGGTTGCGGCAGCCGCAGAAGAGCCATCGTTGTTCCAGGAGATGGACGTTCAACAGGTCGCCGCACAAGACATGGCCGAGGACATCTTTGCGGATGAAACGCCAGCCGCCGCAGAGGATGATCTGCCTCCGCCTGCATACCAGCCGCAGGTGGCTGCGTTCTTCGAACCAAAGCCGGATCCGGCAATTACCCCAGCGGAAGAGTTTGTTGCACCACGCGCACCGGCGCCTGGCACACCATCACCCGAAGCACTGGCGCGTTTGCGCGCGGCCACGCAAAAAGCTGCACCTGCTGCAACACCTGCACCACAGACCGAACAGCCTGCCGCGCCGGCTGCAGAGAAGCCGCGCTTTGGTATCAACTCCTTGATCAATCGCATGACAGGCACAGCCGAAGGCGCGCCAGCAGGGCAGGAGCGTCCCGCGCGTCATCAGCCTCCGGTCCAGGGAAATGGCGCTGCACCGGCGCCGGCGCCCGCACCGCGCCCGGCCGAAGCCGTTGATCCAGATCAGGAGCGGATTGAAATTCCGGCCTTCCTGCGGCGCCAAGCGAACTAAAATCCGGTCACAAACCGGTGTGAGGGCTGCCATATGGTAGCCCTTTTACTTATGTATTTTCAAGAAGTTACTGGGTGATGCGCGCATTGCTGCGCAGCTGTTACATACATGTTTCATACCGTTGCAAAGAGTGAGTTGTGTGTTTGATCACTCCACCTTAGCTCTGGCGGTGTCAGAAACTGTGGTGGGTGGACCCCGTGCAAACGACCGTCAAAGGACCAGTTGTTTTTACCGGATGCGGATTGCATTCCGGAAAACCTGCGCGTTTGACTGTGCGCCCTGCCATGGCGGAGCATGGTATCTGGTTCCAGCGCACTGACGTTACGGATCGCGATGCGCTAATCCCGGCGCGCTACGATGTGGTTCGCCAATCCCCTTTGTGCACGACACTCGTGAACGAGGCTGGCGTATCGGTTGGGACCGTCGAACACATCATGGCGGCCATTGCTGGCTGTGGTGTTCACAACGCCCTGATCGAAATTGACGGCCCCGAAGTCCCGATTGTCGATGGTTCGGCCTTGCCGTTCGTGCGCGGCATCATGCGGCGCGGTCTGCGCAGGCTTCCGGCACGCGTGCGTGCGTTCGAAGTCCTGAAGCCGGTGACTGTCACCCAAGGCGATGCAACAGCAACCATTGCACCTTCGGATGTTGTGCGGATCGACTTCCACATCGATTTCGCGGATCCAGCTATCGGACGCCAGTCGAAGTCGCTGAATATGTCCAACGGCAGCTTTGCGCGCGAGTTGAGCGACAGCCGCACCTTCTGCCGTCAGGATGACGTAGAGCTGATGCAGGCCAATGGCTTGGCTCTGGGCGGAGCGCCGGGTGTCAATGCGGTTGTCTTTGACGGAGACCGGGTATCGAGCCCGGGTGGTCTGCGCCACTCGGACGAGCCCGTACGCCACAAGATGTTGGACGCGCTTGGCGATCTTGCCTTGGCCGGCGCGCCGATCATTGGCCACTACACGGGCACGCGGGCAGGGCACACGTTGACCAACCAATTGCTGCGTGAACTCTTTGCAACACCCGGCGCTGTGCGCATGGTGACATGCGACGAAGAGATGACCGCACGCCTGCCCGGATCGGGTTTGGTATGGGACGAAATCCCCGAAGTCGCTTGATCCGCGCCGTCCGGATAAATCGTCATTTCATCCTCTCGAAACTTTATGCTAGAGACGGGCAAACAGCCTGAAACAGGCGGTGCTGAGCATCTTGGGGGTGGCAAGGAATGACCCGCGGAAAATCCATTACGCGCCTGGCGGCTGTCGTCACAATCGCAACGTTGGTTGCGGCATGCGGCAACAGCAATGGACGGCCCACAACGGGCGGTTTCTTCAATCGCCAGGAAGTGCCGCTGGAGAACTTCACCGCCGAACAGATCTTTGAACGCGGGGAATTTGAGTTGGAAGGCGGACAGCTGACCGAGGCTGCTTTCTACTTCTCTGAGATTGAACGTCTCTATCCCTATTCAGATTGGGCGCGTCGCGCACTTATCATGCAGGCCTTCGCCCATCACCGCGACAAGGATTACCCGAACAGCCGATCCGCCGCGCAACGCTTTATCGACTTTTACCCGGATGATGATGATGCGGCTTATGCCCAGTATCTGCTGGCTCTCAGCTACTATGATCAGATCGACGAAGTTGGCCGGGACCAGGGCCTGACCTTTCAGGCGCTGCAATCGCTGCGCGAGGTCATCGAACGCTATCCGGACAGCGAATACGCCAGATCGTCGATCCTGAAATTTGATCTCGCGTTCGACCACTTGGCCGGCAAAGAGATGGAAATCGGCCGCTACTATTTGCGGCGCGACAACTTTTCGGCGGCAATCAACCGTTTCCGAGTTGTGGTCGAGGATTTCCAGACCACCAGCCACACGCCCGAAGCGTTGCACCGCTTGGTCGAGGCATATCTGTCCCTCGGCCTCACGGACGAGGCGCAAACGGCTGGGGCGATCCTCGGGTACAACTTCCAATCCACGGAATGGTATCAGGACAGCTTCAATCTGTTGACGGGGCAGGGCCTTCAGCCAAACGCGCGCGGAAACAACTGGTTGTCGCAAATCTATCGCCAGATGATCAGGGGGCGGTGGCTCTGATCTCAGGGCAAGGCGTGTCGGCCTTAATGAGGGTCTGTTGATGCTGCGCGGGTTGGATATCTCCGACATGCTGATTATCGACCGGTTGGAACTGCAATTCCAGCCGGGCCTCAACGTGCTGACCGGAGAAACCGGCGCAGGCAAATCCATCCTGCTGGACAGTCTTGGGTTTGTTCTGGGGTGGCGCGGCCGTGCGGATCTGGTGCGTCAGGGTGCTGCGCAGGGCGAGGTTACGGCATGGTTCGACCTGACGGATGATCACCCCGCGCGGACTGTGTTGGACGAGGCTGGGCTGCCAGCCGAAGACGAATTGATCCTGCGGCGTGTGAACACGGCAGATGGGCGCAAAACGGCCTGGGTGAACGATCGCCGCTGTTCCGGGGAAGTGCTCCGGGCACTGTCAGACACTCTAATCGAATTGCATGGTCAACATGATGACCGTGGTTTGCTGAACCCACGCGGCCACCGGGCAATTCTGGATGAGTTTGCTAATCTCGACGCCGCACGCGGCAAGACGCGCAAGGCGTGGCGCACCATGGGTCAAGCCCGCAAAGCCATGGCCGAAGCCGAAGCGGCGATGGCGGCCATCCGGGATGAGGAAGAGTTCCTGCGCCATGCTGTCGCCGAACTGGATGCGCTTGATCCGAAACCCGGGGAAGAGGCCGAGCTCGACACCCGACGCAGGTTGATGCAAGGGGCTGAACGCATTCGCGAAGATGTGCAGCGCGCGCATCAGATACTTGGCCAAGAAGGGGCCGAGGGGGCGATGAGTGATGCCATTCGCTGGCTCGATGGTGTGGCTGACAAGGCGGAGGGTCAGCTTGACACGCCACTTGCCGCGCTGGCCCGTGCGATGGTCGAACTGGACGAGGCAACAGACGGCATCGTGTCTGCGCTGGATCACCTGACGTTCGACCCCACCGAGCTGGAAGACACTGAGGAACGGCTGTTTGCCACTCGCGGGCTGGCCCGCAAGCATGATGTTGTACCCGATGATCTGGCCACATTTGCGGATGGGCTGCGCGCGAAATTGACTGCTCTGGATGCCGGAGATGCGGATCTGGGTCGTCTGCAATCTGCTGTGGTAGAGGCCGAGGCGGCCTATGACGCGGCAGCAGAAAAATTGAGTGCGGCGCGCCGGAAGTCGGCCAAGGCGTTGGACAAGGCCGTGATGGCAGAACTGGCCCCGCTCAAGATGGAGCGCGCCGTTTTTGAAACCCAGATCACCGATGAAGAGCCGGGGCCTGACGGGCGCGATGCCGTGGCGTTTACCGTTGCAACGAACCCCGGCGCACCATCTGGCCCGCTGAACAAGATTGCCTCCGGTGGCGAACTCAGCCGCTTTCTTTTGGCGCTCAAGGTCTGTCTTACGCGCGAGCAATCCGGTCTGACCATGATCTTTGACGAGATTGACCGTGGCGTTGGCGGTGCCACTGCCGATGCAGTGGGCCGCAGGTTGAGCCAGATTGCCCAGACGGGTCAGGTGCTAGTGGTCACTCACTCACCGCAGGTGGCGGCGCTCGGTGCACATCACTGGCGCGTTGAAAAGCAAGTGTCGAAAGGAATGACCACCTCACAAGTTGTACCGCTTGCCGCACCCGAGCGGGTCGACGAGATCGCGCGCATGCTGGCCGGTGACACCATCACTGATGAGGCTCGTGGTGCTGCGCGGGCTTTGCTGAGCGGTTAAGGCCACAGTCGCCGTACTGTGATGCAGCGGGGGCTTTCGCAGGCGCAGCAAAGGGCGTAACGCTGAAGTAGCCACGTATCTTTGTAGCCCGGCCCCATGTCCGCCCCCGACCGATCCATCTTGTCCCAACAACTCGACCTCGCGGTCACCGCGTGCAAGGACGGTTGGCATGTGTTGCGGCACCGTGGGCCGAGCCAAATCCAGTTCTGGTTCATCGCCCTCGCCATCGGGATTGCCGCCGGATTTGCAGCGTTGTTTTTCCGCAAGGGGATCGAGGCGCTGCAGGCGTTTCTGTACGGCACCGAGGATGTCCAATACCTGCACACATTCGCATCCTCACTGCCGTGGTACTGGATTTTGATCATTCCTATTGTTGGCGGTTTGATCACCGGTTTGATCCTGCACAACTTCACCAAAGATGCGGTTGCCCGCAGTGTGGCCGACGTGATCGAGGGGGCCGCCCTACGCGACGGGCGGGTGAGCACGCGCGCCGGGGTCGCCTCTGCCTTTGCCAGTTTCATCACGCTCTCTACCGGGGGCTCAACGGGCCGTGAAGGGCCAGTGGTGCACATCGCGGCCGTCATCTCGACCAAGGTGTGCCGCTGGATCAAGGCCGATGGCGTCACCGGGCGCGATCTGCTGGGGTGCGCCGTCGCGGCTGCCGTCTCCGCCAGTTTCAATGCACCCATCGCTGGCGCGCTCTTTGCCCTTGAGGTGGTGCTGCGCCACTTCGCCGTTCACGCATTTGCTCCCATCGTCATCGCATCGGTGGCGGGCACCGTCATCAACCGGCTCGAATTTGGCGATGTGACCGAATTCATGCTGCCCGACACCAACGAGTTGGTGTTCTATCAGGAGCTGCCCGCATTCCTGCTGCTTGGCCTTACATGCGGCCTCGTGTCGGTGGTTCTGATGCGCTCGATCTTCTGGACAGATGACGTGGCCTCGCGGTTTCAGCATCGCACAGGTATGCCACGCTGGCTGCGCCCTGCGGTCGCTGGCGCACTATTGGGCGGCATGGCAATCTTCTATCCTCACATCATCGGGGTCGGGTACGAAACCACATCCTTGGCCCTGACCGGGAAACTGGCCTTGAACGAGGTTATGGTGTTCATCGTGATGAAGACAGCAGCGGTGGCCGTCACGATGGCTGGGCGTATGGGTGGCGGTGTCTTTTCCCCATCACTGATGATCGGGGCGTTGACAGGCCTCAGCTTTGGCCTCGTGGCAACAGGGATTTTCCCGGATGTCTCTGGATCCGTCACATTGTACGCCCTTGCAGGCATGGGGGCCGTCGCCGCTGCAGTGTTGGGCGCACCCATTTCCACCACACTTATCGTGTTCGAACTGACAGGCGACTGGCAAACGGGTCTGGCCGTGATGGTGGCGGTATCCATGTCGACAGCGTTGTCCTCGCGACTGGTAGATCGGTCATTCTTCCTCACCCAACTGGAACGCCGAGGGGTCCACCTTGCCGCTGGTCCTCAGGCCTACCTGCTGGCGATGTTCCGGGTACGCTCGGTTATGCGCAAGCCGGGGGACGCCCGCATGGCCGACGAATCGCGCTGTTGGGAGATGATCACCGAAGGCATCTATGTCGACGAAAGCGCAACGCTTGAAGCGGCTCTGCCGATTTTTGACACCACAATGGTGCCCTTCATTCCGGTGGTTACGCTGACAGGTGAAAACGCCGCCCCCGAGCTACAGGGGGCCTTGTTCCACGTCGATGCGCTCAAGGCCTATAACCGCGCACTTGCTGCCACGGCGGCGGAAGAGCACAGCTAGATCAGATCTGTTCGACCGTAACGCCGTCCTTGCCGTAGAATGCAAGGTGGTCCTTGATCCGGGCGACATCATCAATGGGGTCCTCATAGGTCCAGACAGCGTTGGCCAGTGTTTGTGACTTCGTGACAACGGAAAAGTAGTTGGCATCGCCCTTGTGCGGGCAATGGGTGGTCTTGTCCGTGCGATCAAGAAAGGCCATCGCGATATCATCACGAGGGAAATAGATGACGGCGGGGTAGTCGCCTTCGCTCAGTTCAAGCGCATTGCTGCTTTCGCCCAGAACAGCCCCTCCTGCACGTACCGTCCATGTGCCGGGTGCCTTGCGGATCGTGATGTGATCAGCCATGCCTGCGCCTCCTGTCGTCAGTGGTTCTACCGTGATGAACGGCAGGTGTAACAGATCAATGAAAGTGCTACCAGACTTACAAAGGTGCGCACGCCTGTACGAGCCACTCCCGGGTCTCATCCGAGACGCGCGGGCCAATTTTCTCAAGAGTTTCAGCGTGATATGCGTTCAACCACGCCCGTGACGTTGCGTCCAGCATGTCCGGCACAATCAGGCGCCGATCAATGGGGGCGAAGGTCA
>NZ_JBYNDP010000162.1:0-7254 GCF_059783535.1 Tateyamaria sp.
AGCGCTTGAGGCGGATATCGGAGGGTCGGATGAGCAGGCCCGTGCGGTCCGGCTGCTGTTGGCGCCGAAGGGGCTGCCATGGGGCAGCCGCGCGGAGTGTGGCGATCAGGTCGATACGGGAGGTGCCGTCGAGCCGTCCGGGGCGCGAGGGCAGGGGGCGGCCGCGGCGGTTGCTGGTGCGCTTTTGACCTGCCCCCGCACCGCCGGATTTTCGGGTTGTCCCCGCGGGGACAAGTCCGTTCAACAGGTCAGGGGGGAGCAGGGATTTGACGGCTTCGACCAGCATATCAGTGTTCGGGATTGCGTCGTTTTCCTGGGTGTCCCCGCGGGGACAATCTTCGTTTGACGGTGGGGGAGGGGGGCTTTCCTGGTCCTCCATGTCCTCTGGGATCACGGTTGCGCGGCGCGGATAGACAAGGGTTGCGGCAACCTCGAGGTCGGTATCTGTGAGGTGCTGTCGGTCCATGAGTTGAGCATGGGCGCGGGCGGTGCGCAGGGCGAGTGTTGGGGCCCTGAGGGATGCGATGCCGAAGCGGGTGGCGAGCAGGGTGAGTTGCAGGATTGCGTCCGCTGTTTTTACGGCTGTCCCCGCGGGGACAGATTGAGGTGTCCCCGCGGGGACAGATGGTTTTCGGCCCTCGGGTGATAGGTGGAAGGCGCACCGATCCGCCAGCGGGTCTGGGGTGCGTTCGTCGGGTTCGATCCCTTCATCAAGGAGCAAAAAGCCCTGTGTTAGAGACTGATCTGCCAGTTGGGACAGTTTGGCAGCGAGGGCAGGGGGGCAGCGTTCCGCCATTGGGATTTGAGCGATGCAATCAACACTGAAAAATGATTTATTTTCAATTACTTGCGAAGATGAAAGCGTCGCGCTCAGGTCGATGCCGCCAAAGAGTTGCTCGTCCGAGATGGAGACGGGCAGTTTGCGGATGGGCAAAGTTGGGGTGAAGGCTGCCAGTAGCGCGTCACGATCGGGGCTGGCACGCATACGGATGACGGCGCCGCCAAGGCCTGCGGGGTCGAGCGCCAGGAGCCGCAGGGCGAGGGCTGCGTTATGCCAGCTTTCGGCTGTCATTGCGTGCTGACTTGGGCGGACGACACGTCCGCCTTACCGATGGGGCACGATGCACTTGAGCGGTGTGCGCTGTGGGGTGTGTCGGCTGGCGGGGTGAACCCCGCCTTACATGGATAGGTTGCGGTGCGGTGTCGTAAGGCGGAGGTGTCCTCCGCCCCGCCCGTCATGCCAGCACGGCGTCGACCGTGCGGGTGACGCGGGTGGTGCTGCCGGCTTCGTCCAGCGGGTCGCGGCGCAGCCGGTGGGACAGGGCAATGGGTGCGATGCGCTTGAGATGATCGCGGGTCAGCACCTTTTTCTTGTCGAAGGCCGCGAGGGCGCGGGCAGCGCGCAGCAGGGTGAGTTCGCCGCGTAGGCCATCGGAGCCAAGCGCGATGCAGAGTTCTGCGCAGTCGTGCAGGATGTCATCGGGCGTTTCGATTTGCGGCAAGAGCTTGCGGGCGGCGAGGATCTTGCGGCGGATTTTGGCATCTTCCTTGGTGTAATGCGCCATGAAGGCGTCGAAGTCTGACTCAAAGGCGTCGCGGCGTTTGATGACTTCGATCCGTTGGGCGACGTCGTTGGGGCTGCGCACTTCGACAGAAAGGCCGAAACGGTCGAGCAGTTGCGGGCGCAATTCGCCTTCCTCGGGGTTGCCGGAGCCCACGAGGACGAAGCGGGCGGGGTGGCGGATGCTGAGACCCTCGCGTTCGACCACGTTTTCGCCGGATTGGGCGACGTCGAGCAGGAGGTCGACGATGTGGTCTTCGAGCAGGTTAACCTCGTCTATGTAAAGGTAGCCGCGGTTCGCGCGGGCCAGCAGGCCGGGTTCAAAGGCTTTTTCGCCCCGTGTGAGAGCGCGTTCGATGTCCAAGGCGCCGACCACGCGGTCCTCGGTGGCGCCGAGGGGCAGATCGATGACCGGTGTTGGGATCTTGTGGGCCTTTTTTGTCTCTACATTGGCCCAATCAGGGCTGTCTGCGTGGGTTTCGGCGTTGATCGGGCAGCCATGCACCGCCGTAATCGGGGGCAGGAGGGCGGCGAGCGCACGCACTGCCGTGGATTTCCCTGTCCCACGGTCGCCAAACACCAGAACGCCGCCGATGCCGGGATCGATCGCTGTCAGGATCATGGCCCGTTTCATGTCGTCCTGACCCACTATGGCCGAGAAGGGGAAGGGCGTTTTCGTCATTGCAGCTGCAGTCCTTCCAGTGGGCTGGTGCCGCCCCATGTGCCGCTGTCACCGAGGATTGCGAAGCGGGCATAGAGTTCCTCGCGGAACCATGCGCCGTCGCGGACGGCTTTGATGGCTTGGGCATGAGGGCCGTTGGTGCGGGCGAATTGCGCCATTTCGTGCTGGCCTGGCCAGATGGAGAAGGTGACCTGGTGCAGCATGGGGACCTCGCCGATCCCGATCTTGAAGACCACGTTTGGGTCGCTGCCGATCATGGCCGAGATGTCGGGGACGCGGCCCCAGAACTTCGTCAGGATGCCGGACTTGATCGTGGCGCGGGTGAGGGCGGCGAGTGGCCCTGATTTAGGTTCTGATACAGGGGAAAACGGTGTTTTTCCGCTCCAGACACCTCGGGCGGAAGTGGGGGCGAGGAAGACGGTCCAGTGTTCGGAAGCGCGGGCGCGGTAGCGTTGGAAAATCGGTGTGTTTTCCAGTCGCCAGCGGGCTGTCGTTTCGTCGGGCCAGGTGCACAGGATGGCGTAGACAGCTGTGTTTGGGACTGGTGTGAACCCTTCGCCGGTGCCCGAGCCGCAGAGTTTCCAGAAGCCCAGGTCCGGTACGCGCGCCATGGCCATCCGGGCGCCGCCCATCATTGTCAGCGCCCATGCCCGGTCGCGCCACCGTGGGAAACGGAAGAAGGATATGGAGGTCGTTTGGTTCATCATGTCGCACTGGCAGCGTGCCCTATGGCACAGGATTCAGCCTATCGGTGGAAAAGAAATTGTCAACTAAACTAGACACTCGTATTGTTTTGGAGAGATGACACGCCTTGATCCCATCGAATCAAAGACCCGAGCGGGCAACCGCGCCATTGTCATTGGTGCCGGTTTGGGGGGGCTTGCTGCCGCCATGCGTCTTGGCGCCAAGGGGTACACCGTCACCGTCATAGACAAGTTGGATGTGCCGGGTGGCCGTGGATCGGCCATCTGGCAGGACGGGCATCGGTTTGATCTGGGGCCGACCATTGTGACCGTGCCGCAGCTTTATCGCGAGCTGTGGGCCGCCTGTGGTCGGCGGTTTGACGATGATGTGGACCTGCGGTCGCTTGATCCATTCTATGAAATCCGATGGCCGGATGGGACCAAGTTTGTGGCCCAGCACGACACCAAGGCCATGCGCGAAGAGGTGGCCAAGATCGAGCCGCGCGATGTGGCGGGTTTTGATGCGTTCCTGCGCGACAGTGCCAAGCGGTACTGGTTTGGTTTCGAGGATTTGGGCCGTCGGTCCATGCACCAGTTGTGGGAATTGGTGAAGGTTTTGCCTACATTCGGGATGCTGCGTGCTGACCGTTCTGTCTATGCCCATGCGGCATGCCGGTTCCGCAATGACAAGCTGCGCATGGCGTTTTCGTTCCACCCGCTCTTTATCGGCGGTGACCCGACCCATGTGACCAGCATGTATATTCTGGTGAGCTACCTCGAGAAAGAATTTGGTGTGCACTACGCCATGGGTGGCCTGGCCGGGATGGCCCGGAAGATGGCGGATGTGGTTGAGGATCAGGGCGGCACGCTGTTGATGGACACGCAGGTCGACGAGATTGTCGTCGACAATGGCCGTGTGCGCGGGGTGCGGTTGGAGTCGGGGCTGGAGCTGGGCGCTGATGTCGTCGTGTCCAACGCCGATGCTGGCCACACCTATGATCGGTTGATGCGGCAGGTGCCCAAGAAGCGGTGGACGCCCGCCAAGTTGAAGCGCACGCGCTATTCGATGAGCCTGTTTGTCTGGTATTTCGGAACCAAGGGCACGCGGGGGCAGTGGGGTGATGTGGGGCATCACACCATCCTGAATGGCCCGCGCTATACTGGCTTGCTGAAGGACATCTTCATCAAGGGCAAGCTGGCAGAGGACATGAGCCTTTATGTCCATCGTCCGTCGGTGACTGATCCGTCCGTGGCGCCGGAGGGTGATGACACGTTTTATGTTCTCAGCCCGGTGCCACATCTGGGTCATGGCGGTGTGGATTGGGCAACGGAAGCGGACGCGTACAAGGCCAAGGTGTTGGCCGTGCTCGAAGATCAGCTTTTGTCCGGATTAGGGTCGAAAATCAGTACCGAGCAGGTGTTCACACCCGAAACCTTCCGGGATCGGTATTTGTCGCCGCATGGGGCGGGGTTTTCGATTGAGCCGCGGATACTGCAGTCGGCCTGGTTCCGGCCGCATAATGTCAGTGAAGAGGCTGAGGGCCTGTATCTGGTGGGCGCGGGGACCCATCCCGGCGCGGGCGTGCCGGGCGTGATTTCAACAGCGGAGGTTCTGGCGCAATTGGTGCCGGATGCGGTGACATGATTGATCCGCGTGATCTTGAGGCCTGTACCGAGGCGATCCGCCATGGCTCGCTGTCCTTTCATGCTGCGTCCAAGCTGTTGCCCAGGCGGGTGCGTGACCCGGCGCTGGCGCTGTACGCGTTCTGCCGATTGGCCGATGACGAGGTGGACCTGAAAGCCGAGAAGGTGGAGGCCGTGCTGCGCCTGCGGGATCGGTTGGACCTCGTTTATGCCGGGACGCCGAAGGATGCCGCGCCGGATCGGGCCTTTGCCGCCGTGGTTGAGCAGTTCGAGATGCCGCGGGACTTGCCGGATGCCCTGCTGGAAGGGCTGGCTTGGGATGCGGAGGCGCGGACCTATGCAACGCTGTCGGGCGTCAAGGATTACTCGGCGCGGGTGGCGTCTGCTGTCGGGGCCATGATGTGTGTTCTGATGGGCGTGCGTGACGGCGATGCGCTGGCACGGGCCTGTGATCTGGGCGTGGCGATGCAGCTCACCAACATTGCCCGCGATGTGGGTGAGGATGCCTTGGAGCGCCGCCTGTATCTGCCGACGGAGTGGCTGGATGAGGCGGGTATGACGCCGGAAGAATTTTTTGCCGACCCGCGCCCGACCAAGGCGGTGCGGGCCATGGTCAAGCGGCTCGTGATGGAGGCAAACAGGCTCTACTACCGCTCAGAAGCGGGGATTGCGGCGCTGCCGCGCGGGTGCCGTCCGGGGATTTATGCGGCCCGGTTCATCTATGCGGGCATCGGCGGGCGGCTGACGGGCATGGGCTATGACAGCATCTCGGCCCGGGCGCGGACCTCGAAGGCGCAGAAGCTGGGGTGGCTGGCGCAGTCCGTGGCGCTGAGCGGGACGAGTATGGTCATGCCGCAATCCGCTGTCCTTTATGCCAAGCCGCTGCCCGAGGTGGAGTTTCTGGTCGATGCCGCCGCCACCGGGGCACGGCCCAGCCGCAGCGACAGCCTGTTCGAAGCGCTGGCGGCCCTTGAGGCAAAGCGGCAGGCTGATCGGGCAAACTTGATTGGGGCCCGCGCACGGGTTACGTGACCCACATGTTCTGGCTTTTGTTCTGCATCTTTTTCGCCGCCTGCCTTGGCGCGGGCGTCACCGGCGGGCTGTTCCCACCGGGCCCCTGGTACAGATCGCTGTCGAAGCCAAGCTGGACCCCACCCGACTGGGTGTTCCCTGTCACATGGATGGTGCTGTACGTCTGCATGGCGGTGGCTGGGGCCCGCGCCGCGATGGCCGAAGGCAACGGGGTTGCCATGGCGTTCTGGGCCATGCAGATCGCGTTCAACGGGCTGTGGACGCCCGTGTTCTTTGGCCTGCGCAATATCAAGCTGGGCATGGCGATCATTGGCGTTTTGTGGGTGACAGTGTTCAGTGCGATGCTGGCCCTGTGGCAGGTCGATACGCTGGCCGGGGTGCTGTTTGGGCTGTACCTGGTTTGGGTCACGATTGCCGCGTCATTGAACTGGGGTGTGTGGCGTTTGAACCCGGAAGAAGCGGCGAAAGGGTCTGTGCAGGCGGGGTGAGGGTTTGCCTACGGACAAATCGACCGCCTTTCAGTTTGCTGGACAGACCGGAATCAAGCCGAAGGCGCCGGTCCAACACAAGCCCGTCCCGGCGGGCTGGTGTTTTGGGTGCTGCCTCGAACAGAATTTCTGTCGAATGTGCTTGGCCAGCATAAAGCGCTGCCGAAGCTTTGGTGCGACACCACCCCACGGGCTTGTGTTGGACCGGTTTGAAGTCAGCTTTGCGGACTTAGTGAGCCTTCGCTGCGGCTGCGCGAACGGCGGCTTTCCGGTTTTGGCGAAATGACCAACAAATGCAATCTTTAGGTTGGCTCGCAATCTAACTCCTTTGACCTTAGCCTGTACCCAACCTTATCCGAAGGGCTTCATTGTGCGTGAATTGCTAAACTTACTTCCCGGTGTTTTTGTGATCATCGTAGGGGCGTCTGCTGCGATAGGCGACAACACAGCGCCAGAGCTTCCAAGCCCCGATCAAATAAGTGAGCACTATCAAGAATTGGCAACCAATTGGCCGACGATATCACGCACCGCGCTAATGGCATTTGTCGCGGCAGAGGATCGCCGTTACTTTGAGAAGCCACCTCAAAACTCCCCCATCACACAACAGATTGGACGTTGGTATCTTCAACCAAGGGCAGGGAACCTCCAAAGAGTAGCACTCTCATTTGTGATCGGTGAAGCGCTCTCACATGATGAGGTTCTAAACTGGTATGTGAACCAGATTTTCCTAGGGCAAACCTGCTTTGGTCTACCTAGCGCAGCGATGGCTTACTTTGGAAAACCTGTTGAAGATTTGAGACTGGAGGAAATAGCTTACCTAGCAGCACTGCCCAAAGCCCCTGTGCTTTTTCATCCTGTGAGGTCCTACGACCGAGCCGTTGAGCGCAGAAATTTCGTGCTGTCGGAAATGCTGAAAGCAGGGTTCATATCAGAACATGAAGCTGAAAGTGCCATCAAGACAGCCCTAGTTGTAATTCAACCACTGGAACGCTGCGAACCCGAGGAATAGCCGACATTCAATTGCGACGCAGCATCCGACACTTTGAGCTCAAACCGGCCTTAGCTCGAAACCAGTTTTTATCTGTGGTTCAATGCAGCGGTTGCTTTTAATGAACGCACACCGGGCGTGGTGAAGCTGCCCATACGGATTTTCCCTCTATCCAA
>NZ_JBYNDP010000163.1:0-7247 GCF_059783535.1 Tateyamaria sp.
TCAGCGGTCAGGCCACCGCCGGTGTGATGATTGCCGCCACCATCGTGCTGGCCCGGGCGCTTGCGCCCATTGACCAGCTGATTGGTCAGTGGCGCACCTTTCTGGCCGCTCGCGGGTCGTACAAAACCCTGCGCGCCCTGTCCGAAACCTACCCCGAGTCACCCAAGCGGCTGGCACTGCCGCGTCCGCAAATCTCGCTGAACGCAGCTATCGCGCAGGCGGGCCCACCCTTGGCGCAAAACGCCACCATCGGGGGGATCGAGTTTGCCCTGTCGGCTGGCGATGTTTTGGCCGTGATCGGTCACAGCGGGTCCGGCAAGTCAACGCTGGCAAAGATGCTGGCCGGGATCTGGACCCCGCAACGCGGCGCCATTCGCCTCGATGGTACGCCCATGGCCAAATGGGATCCCGAAGAATTGGGACAATTGGTGGGCTACCTGCCGCAGGATGTGCATCTGTTCGATGGGACCATTCGCGAAAACATTGCGCGGTTTTCAACGTCGATCGACGACAGCAAGGTGCTGGCCGCAGCCATCGCCGCCGACGTGCATGGCCTGATCAGCAGCCTGCCCGATGGCTACGCGACAGAGATCGGCAATGGCTTCCACCTGTCCGGCGGTCAACGCCAACGGATCGCACTTGCGCGCGCGCTTTATGATGATCCGTTCATTCTGGTTCTGGATGAGCCGAACTCGGACCTGGACGCCCAGGGCGAGGCGGCGCTGCGCAACGCCATTCGTGGCGCCAGTGCACGCGGGGCCGTCACCTTCGTGATGACGCATCGCCCCAGCACGTTGGAAGCCGTCAACAAGGTTCTGACACTCAACAAAGGTACGCAAACGGGCTTTGGCGACAAGGAAGACATCCTGCGTCCGCGTCAGCAAGGGACGCCAGTGGCCCAGACCGCTGCCGCACAACTGGCCGCCCGTCGCCAACAAGAACCCGCTGTAAAAGGAGCAGCACAATGACAACTGCACTCACACCCGCCCGCAAAACCGGCGTTCTGCGCCTTGAAGACTACAACCGCGTTCAACCCAAGGCCTCCGGCGCTGGCATTACCGGATTTGTGATTTTTGGGCTTTTGGCCGTCATCGGTTTCCTTGGCGGTGCCGCCTATTGGGCAACTGCGTCAAAGCTGGATGGCGCAGTTGTGGCCCAAGCAAGTTTTGTGGTCGAAGGCAATCGCAAGACGGTGGAGCATCTGGATGGCGGCATTGTCAGCAGCATTCTTGTCAGCAACGGCGACCTGGTCGAAGCGGGCCAGACCCTTTTGGAGCTGGACAGCACCGATCTGGGCGTCGATCTCAACGTGATCGAAAGCCAACTCAGCGATCTGTCGGTACGCCGTGCGCGGCTGATGGCCCAACTGCAAGAAGCCGATACATTTGATCAGGCGGCTGTTGCGCAGATGATGCGCGTCGAACTGGACCCCGCAACGTGGGCCACGGCATTCACCACCCAGAAGCTGCTGTTCGATGCAGAACGCCGGTCGCGCGATGCCGAAGAGGCGCTGACAGCGCAACGCATCGCCAATCTCGAGGATCAAGTGAGCGGTCTGCAATCACAACGCGCCTCCAACACCCGTCAGCTGGACATCACACGCCAAGAGCTGGGCAACCTGCAAACCCTGCTCGACAAAGGCCTTGTTGCAGCGGCCCGGGTGAATACACGCCGAGTCGAGGTCGAGCGCTTGATTGGCGTAGACGCGGCCCTGCTGACCCAAGAGGCACAGGCCCGCAACCAGATCAGCGAGCTGCACCTGGCCAGCATCGGCGCGCGCACCTTGCGGGACGAAGCCGCCTCGACCGAACTGGCGCAGATCGACGCCTCACTTGCCACGCTCGAGCCGCAGTTCATCGGGGCCTCAGAACGGCTAAAGCGCGTGGCAATTACCGCTCCCGTCAGCGGCCGGGTGGTCGAGATGACGGTGTTCACCGCGGGCGGCGTTGTCCGCCCGGGGGCACCCATTCTGGACATTGTGCCGATTGACCAACCACTGGTGGTCGAGGCGAGGGTGAATACGGCCGACATCGAAAAACTCTATGTTGGTCAGTCCACACGGGTGCGTCTGTCTGCCTTTGATCAAGGCGATGTGCCCGAGGCAGAGGGCCGCATCGTCGACATCTCCGCCGACAGCCTCGAAGATGAACGCACCGGAGACTACTACTACACCGCGCGTGTCAAACTGGATGACGTCCAATCCCAAGAGGTAGCGGCACTGGATCTGGTGCCGGGTATGCCCGCCGACCTGTTCGTGAATACGGGCGAACGCACGGCCCTCAGCTACCTGACCCAACCTCTGAGCGACCGGTTGGCCCGCACCTTTATCGAGTAGGGAAAGGGCCGCGTCACGCCACAAATGTTGGCGTGACGCCTTTGGGTGGATTTTCCTGGATATAGGCCCCGATCTTGGCAAGCAGCGGTTTTCGAGGGCAGTTCAATCGCGACGCCGCACCGAGATTGCGAAGGTTGCCGGGTGCTTCGAATGGGATGAAGGACAAAGGCCAATTGTCCTGGCGGAACTGCTCGGCGGCGAGGGCCGAGACAATCGTGCAATCGTCCGAATGACAGATATGTCGGCAGATGGTCTCGAAACGCAGCGCAGTCAGGTCGAATTTCTTGGACCCGCGTGAGGCCTGATCAGGTGTTGGCAACCGTTCTTCAAGTTCGTATCCGAACGAATGCGGAAGACGAATGAAGTCATGTATGGGCACGTCTTCCGGCCGGATGGATGGCAGGGGCGCAAGGGGGTGCCCCTCGTGAACCGCCAAATACAAAGGTTCTTCCCAGATCGACGTGAATTCGAGCGTGGGATTGTGATTAAGTTTCGCCACCAAAGCCACGTCCAGGCTGTGATCCTCGACCATCTTCAACATGTTCTGCGGTAGATCTTCGATCATAGTGACCCGCATGCGTGGAAAGATGACGCTGAACAGGTTTGAGAAGTAGTCCGTCAGATACGGCGCCAGCGTCGGGGTCAGGCCGATGTTAAAAGGCACCGCTTCGGGGTCGCGAAACTCGGTTGCTGTATCTCTGATCCGTTGCGCGCCGATCAGCATTTCGTTTGCAATTTTCACGATGCGTTGACCGCTGGCTGTTGGTCTTACCTCGCCGCTGAGGCGGAGAAACAGATCGGTGCCCAGCTCTTTTTCGAGTTTCTTGATTTGGTTTGACAGAGCGGGCTGTGAGACGTTGCAGTACTCCGCTGCGGCGCTGAAGTTGCCACATTTCGCAACTGCGGCGACGTATTCCAAATCTCGTAAATTCATTACTTTCCGCACTATTTGTGTGGTTTTCTTCTAAAGGACCTTTCTTGCGATAGAAAGAACCGTCCATAGGCGCTAGCCCGACGGTCTTGATGCATGCGCAGGTTCGCGAGCGGTTGTCCTGTCTCGCCGCAGCACTTCAATACCCCAGATGTAATCGCACCGTCTTGGTGCCTCCAAACGCGTCGCCGGACCTTCCTAAGGGAGGTCAAGCAAGCTGACCTCTGCGCCTCGTCAAAGCTTATGTGTAGGCAGCCATGAACCCTATTCGCACTTCGCAGCACAAACCAATGACGAAAGTCGATTGGAATTGACCAGGGCTGAGGCCGTTCTCGCCCGCGAATGAGGAAAATCACATGGCTAAGACCACCACGGAACACAAATTCTACATCGTCGATTTGGTTCGGAACAAACCCAAAAGCGACTATGTCTCGATCCCTCCCTATCGGGTGAATGTCACTATCAAGGTCGAGGCAAAGGAGAAGGTCCCCTCCAGCAAGCTGAAACGACTGGAAGTGGCCGCCCGCAATTCGTTGGAAGACACCGAAAAGCAGATCGTAAAGGTCGCAACCGAGTCGACCACAAAAATTGAAAAGCTGATCGCAGAAGAGAATCCGGATGCTAGCGCCAAGGCGAGCCGGTTGATTCAGGGTGCTAATGTCGCGATCCGGGGTGCGCTCAAATACGCCGAGAAAAGCGCTCAGGCAGCGGTCGAAGCGCAACGCAAGAAAGAAGCCAAGCAAGACGCACTTCTGAGAGATGCCAAGGTGATCGTCGTTATCAAGGTCGGCAAAGCTGCCCTTGTGACCACGGCCGCCGTTGCCAGATCAGTCGCAAGCAGTGGGGTGGACGTCAGCGGGTTCGTTTCTGCCGCCACAGCTTGTTACGCGGCTTACAAGGCGATCGATGGGCTTTGCGCCGATGAGTCAAAAAAGTGCCAAGCGCTCATTCACAGTGTCGACAAGTATCTGACGGCGCGCGAACAAAAGATCGAAAGCCTTGCAAAGCAATACGCGCAGGATTTCACGGGCTATGACAAGAAAGACCCCGTTAAAGCCTTGAAGGACCTTGCCAAGCGCGCTGAACAGCTCGCAGAGCAAAAAGCAGAGCAGGATGAGGCGGCACGCAAGCCTGTTACCAAGGCGCAAAAGGCGGCGGATTACGTCAAATCGATGTTCAACGTCGTCAAGAAGGAAACGAACGCGGCAGCCAGCGGAGCGGAGACGGCACGCAAGAACTACCGCAATGGCATCGCCTCGTACCGCAAGGTGGTCGACAAGGCGTCTTCGGCATCGGATAAGCTCAAGGCCGAGGCAAACAAAATTCCTGCGCTTGTGTCGACAGGTCCCAAGGGCAAGAAGCTCAACGCTCAGGCGATCAAGGCGGGGGCCGAAGCCATGCAGTTTCAGCGTAGCGTGACAAAGATGTCCAAGGCCCTGGACGACCGGATCAGGTTTCTTGATGCAATGCAAAGTGTGATGGACACGGCCAAGATCACAACGTCCGACAAGACGCTCTTCGAAAAGCTCAAGGACATGGACAAGTGGACGATGGCAAGCGAGGCGGGAACCATGGCTTCCAACGCAAAGAAAATCGTGAACCTTGCCAATGACATAAGGAAAATCGCGGCCTAGGCAAAGACTGCGCGACCTTTCCGTGTTCCGGTCCGTTTGCTTGGCGGATCGGAGAAGGAGCTAAAGTCTGGAGCCACCTCACCGGTGGCTCCAAAAGTGTCGTCTCTTGGGGTATCAAAACGGCGCGGCAAAACGCCGGATCACGCAGGAGCTATACAACAATCAGTTTCCAGCCCGTGCCGCTGACCACGTTGGATCTCAAGCCAAAGTCCGACTAAGGCTATTCCCTCCGCCTTACGAAATACAGTCCTGCAATTTGACCGTGGCCGCGCCGGACCCATCAAACACCGCCGCTTGCCCCTCCGCGCGCAGCATAGCACCGGCCATCTCTGACCCATCAACCGTGATCTGGCGGGCGCTGGTTGTGTCGTCGATATCTGCGGTAAAGGCCCAGCTTGCCCCTGGTTCCACCCCGTCCAGTGAAACGGATAGAACGGTGTCTCCATCTGTGACCTGTGAGGCGCGCGCAGTGCCTGCCACCCATTCCAGAGGTTGGAACACCTCGACCCCTGCACCTGCGCCGGTGGTGTCAAAGATCAGCCCGGCAGGCGCCGTACCCAGATCGATCTGCACGTCCAACCGGTCCAATGCACAGGCCCCGTCATAGCTGAGCGTAAAGCGATCCTTCGGCGCGCCATCACGGAAGCTGACGGTCAGGTCGGCGATCGCAGCAGACGGCAGGGCGGTCAAAAGGGCAAGGGCAGCAAGGCGCATGGGTCAGGTCTCCGGATCATGTCTGATCCCCGAGACATAGACCGCCCTTTGCCCCCGGCAACCGACCGTGCCCTGTTGGGCACGAGGGTACGATCCGAACGGTTAAAATGCGCCACCACGCCGTGCGGTGCGGTAGCGCCTTGTTTCTGCGTGTGTTTCAGACACCGCTTGATATTCGGTGTCCTCATCGAACACCTTGTCCCCGCGGGGACAAATCCCGGTTCAGTCCTCCTTGGGCCCGATTTTGTCCTGCGTCTGGGTGTCAAAATCCGACGCATCATGGCGTTCATGCAGTTGCAATTCCGGTTCGCCAAACGCGCGGTTGACCATCCGTCCCCGCAGGGTCGCAGGCCGCGCGTCGATCTTTTTCGCCCAGGCGAGAACGTTGGTGTAGCTCTCGACATCCAGGAACTCTGCAGCAGAGTAGAGACGCCCAAGGCACAGCTGCCCGTACCAAGGCCATATCGCCATGTCGGCAATCGTGTACTCGTCCCCTGCGATGAACGGTTTGTTCGCCAGTTCGCGGTCCAGCACATCAAGCTGCCGCTTGCTCTCCATCGCGTAGCGGTTGATCGGGTATTCGTATTTCTCGGGCGCGTAGGCGTAGAAGTGACCAAACCCACCCCCGAGGAACGGCGCCGAGCCCATCTGCCACATCAGCCAGTTCAGTGTCTCGGTCCGCGCGGGGCCGGAGACGGGGAGGAACTTGCCGAATTTCTCAGCCAGGTGGATCAGGATCGATCCGCTTTCAAACACGCGGAGTTCCGTGTCGCCCGAGCGGTCGATGAGGGCGGGAATTTTGGAATTGGGGTTGGCATCCACAAAGCCCGATCCGAACTGGTCGCCGTCACCAATGTTGATCAACCACGCGTCGTATTCGGCGTCCGTGACGCCAGCCGCCAGCAACTCTTCGAACAGCATGGTGACCTTGACCCCGTTCGGCGTTGCCAAGGAGTACAGTTGGAATGGGTGCTTGCCGACGGGCAGGTCCTTGTTATGAGTCTTGCCTGCGATCGGGCGGTTGATCGAGGCAAACTGGCCGCCGCTTTCGGCGTCCCATGTCCATTTGGCAGGCGGCGTATAGGTCGGATCGCTCATTTGGGAAGAGCCTTTCTGTTGGTTCATTGCCGCAACCTATGGCGTTGCGCTGTGGTCGCAAGGGGCGGGCCTGTGCCGTGTTGCACAACGACACCTCAGTCCGGGAGCAACCTGCCCAGCATAGGATGCGGAAAACTGCGCCGGGTGGTGACGGCATAGAACGTGTCGGTGATGCCGGTGTCGAATGGGGCTGTCACCAATTGCCCGGAGGCAATTTCATCGGCCAGCACGATCTCGGGGGCAAGGGCGAGACCGACGCCATCGCGGGCCAGCAGGCGGACCATCGCCATGTCATCCACGTCGGCGATAATGCGAGGCTGGACGCCAAGCCGAGCGGTCAGGCGGTTGAACCCGGTGCGGATTGCGCTTTCCGTCGGGACGATGACGGGTTCGGATTCAAGGAGTTTTGTCAGAGATTTATACCCAATCCGATCAGGTGTGCCGTGCAGGCTGACGGGGTGTCCGGCAAGGCGATGGGCGATGAAATCGGAGCCTGCGGCGCTGGTCGGTGCATCCGTGGTCAACACAACATCCA
>NZ_JBYNDP010000164.1:0-7245 GCF_059783535.1 Tateyamaria sp.
AAGACAACAAGATCGTCGTGCGCCGGGACTGGAAGAAGGACAGCGACAAGATCAAGGGCGCGTTCGCCATTGCCAGGGATCTGGCGGAAAAGGTCATTCAAAAGAAGAAGGCGAAAGCCTAGGCGATCGCCTGTTCTGCCCGTCGCATCATTTGCATCAGGATGGACGCGATCAGGCAGGCAATAAGAACCGTCGCAACCAGTGGCATTGGCGTGCCATCAAACATTAGTCCGACAGGCGACGCGAGCGCCGCGCCAAGGACGGTTGATACGGCACCGATTACAGAGGCAGCCATCCCTGCGATATGGCCCATCGGCTCCATTGCGATGGCGTTCAGGTTGGCCACGGTCAGGCCGCCCTGGAACATCACGCCCCATTGCCAGAAGATGTAGAACCAGAACACGCCGGGCATGTCGGCCATCATCCACAGCACAAAGACGGTTGAAATGATAACTTGAGCAGTCAGTGCCCATGTAACGAGTTTGCGCATACCGAACCGCCCCACGATGGCAGCGTTGAGCAGGCTGGAGACGCCAGATGCAAGTGCGATGGCCCCGAACCACAGCGGGAAGCTGTCGGCCCGATCAAAGGACGTCTCAAAGATCGGCTGCACCATGGTGAGGATCGAAAAGAGGATCATCAACATGAGCGTCTGGACGTAGATCGACAGACGTACGGTACGGTGTGCAAACATCTGCCGCACAGCGTCTTTCATCAGTGGCCAGCGCAAGGGACGACGGTTGGCTTGAGGCAGCGTTTCGTTCACACGCATGCCGAACCAGAACAGCAGCAGCACTGCGAAGAGCAGGAATGCAGGGAAAATCGCCCGCCATCCGGCGGCGTCCATGATGACCTTGCCCAATAGCGGGGCAATGGCGGGCACCAGAAGGAACACCATCATTGTGAGTGACAGGATGCTGGCCATGGCGCGGCCTGAGTAGAGGTCGCGGATGATGGCCGCGGACACGACACGCGGACCTGCGGCGCCCAAACCCTGCAGAATCCGCGCTGCCAGCATGAGTTCAAGCGTAGGGGCAATCCAGCTGAGAACCGCACCCAAGGCATAAACGGCAAGGCCGAAATACACGATAGGCTTGCGCCCGATGGCATCCGACAAGGGACCGGTGACAAAGGTACCCAGTCCCATACCGATCACGAAAAAGGTCATCACCAATGCGGCTTGCGCGACACCACCAGGAGCGATTTCGTTGGCAATCGACGGTAGGGCGGGCAGCATCGCGTCGATGGAAAACGCAATGGTCGCGAACATCATCGCCATCAAGGTGATGAATTCGACTTTCCCCAGTCGTTGTCCTTCGGGTTTCGTCAAGGTCGATACGGCCCTTTTCGGCTTCTGGTGACGCGATTCAGCGCCACATTGACCATCATAAACCGAGAATGGCAACGACTTACGGTTGAAAATCGATCAATTGGTAAAATTGTGATCGATTGAGTCCGTCAGGCCGCGCCTTCGCGCAATTCCGAGATAACTTTTGCCCAAAGTTCGGGCGGTTGTGCACCCGGCACCGCATGTTGATTGGCTACGATGAAAGTCGGTACCGACTGGATACCCATCTGGCGGCTGTGTGCGTCTCGTCCCGAGATATCCTCGCGGTCTGCGTCGGAGGCCAGAAGGCGCCGCACGACGCTTGCATCCATTTCGATACTGTCGGCGATGTCAGCCAGAACATCGTGATCTCCGATGTCCCGTGTTTCGACGAAATAGGCTTTGAACAGGGATGATACCGCTGCAGTCTGTTTGCCTTCGATCCCGGCCCAGTGGATCAGACGGTGTGCGTCCAGCGTATTTGGCGTGCGTTTCATGCCCTCGAAGTCGATCTTGAGTCCCGCTTTCTCAGCATGTTCCACAACGGGTGTGTAGGCGCGGACTGCGCCTTCTTTGCCGCCAAACTTGCCTTCCAGATATGCGCGCCGATCCATGCCTTCGGCAGGCATGTCAGGGTTCAGTTGAAAGGGATGCCATTCGATCACGAATGGGTGGTCTGGATGTGCTTCCAGCGCGCGATCCAGATGGGCCTTGCCGATATAGCACCAGGGGCAGATCGGATCGGACATGATATCAAGCTTGATCGAGTCGGGCATCAAGTGACTTTCGTTTCTTTAGGCCAGAACAATGGCAGCCGCCGCCGAACCAGCTTGCCATTCGCGCCGGTGGGCAGCATTGGCAGGTGAACATATGCGCGGGGTTGCTTGTACCGCGCCAGCTTGGTGTCGACATAGGCGCGCAACTCGTCCTCGTCCAGTGGGGTCGCCGCGGTGTAAAAGGCGGCAATGATGAAGACGCCCGGCTTGACCTCGATCTGAGTGGCACCAACGCCGGTCAGACCCGGCGCATCGGCCAGGGCGCCCTCGACCTCGAGCGGGGAGACGCGATAGCCGCCTGCGTTCATCATGTCGTCATTGCGGCCCAGATAGGTGATCTGTCCGTCCTCATCCATCGCGCCCATATCGCCGGTGAGAAACCAGTCACCGTCAAAGTGGGCGGCGGTGTCGTCCGGGGCGTGCAGGTATTCCAGCATCAGGCCGGGGTCAGAGCGGTGCACCGCGATAATGCCGGGCGTGCCGCGCGGCACAGGACCGTCATCGCCCAGGATCGCAACTTGCCGTCCGTCTTGGGGTTGGCCCAGCGTCCCGGCCTTGGCCGGATGTGCGGGGCTCGCTGAGATGAAGGTCGAGCATTCGGACATGCCGTAGGCTTCGAACAGGTTTGTACCGGTCGCGTTCTGCCATGCCTCCAGAGTGGTCTGCGGCAGCTTTTCCCCGGCGCTCAGGCCATGGCGCAGATGTGGCAAAGCCGGCAACTCCGCGCGGTCCAGCATCTGACGATAAAAGCCTGGTGCCGCGGCAAAGATCGTGGCCTTGTGCGTGGCGAGAAGGGGGCCGAGTGCCTCTGGCAGTGTGCCTGCGGCAGGAATGAGAGCGGTTGCCCCAACGGACCATGGGTCCATCAGCCCGGTGCCGAGTGTGTAGGTCCAATTGAAGGCACCTGCGTGCATCAGCGTGTCGTCGGCGCTCAGCCCGTACCACCCATCATGCATCATCTGTCGTGCCCAGATCGCACGGTGTGCGTGGGCCACCGCGCGGGGCTGGCCTGACGTGCCGGATGTATAGATCACATAGCCCAGACGGTCTGGATCGCCCATGTGCCACTCGGCGGGCGGATGGTCGCGCAGGGCCTGCAAAGTGGCCACGCCAATCTCTGGTGCGCCGGGTGCCGTTGTCACGTCGGGGTCCCGCAGGATCAGCCGGGGGCGCAGTTCGGAGACGATCTGTGCGACCTCTGGCTCTGTCAGTGCGGCTGAGGTGGGGACGGGGACGAGGCCCACGGCCAAGGCGCCAAGATATGCGATGGGAAAGTCGATTGTGTTGCCAAGGCGTAGAAGCACGATATCGCCTGGTGTGCATCCTGCCTCTAGAAACCCGCCGCCCGTACCCAGAACGGCGCGTTTCAGAGTTTCGTAGGTCATGGATATTACCTGGTCGCCGCTGACCACAGACACGGCGACCTTCTTTGGCTGCATGTCGGCGCGGCCAAGCACATGTGCCGCCATGTTGAATGATGCCGGGCAGGGCGCCATCGGGCCACTGTTGACGACACTCAGCATGGGTGGCGTTGCAAGCCTTGGGCCCGCGTCCTATAGAAGTCGTCATGCAAGGAAAAGATCCCAAGACACTGATCCAGATCGCCCGCTCTACGGGCCAGGACGAAACAGCCGAACCGCTGGATCTGGGCGCACGTGTGCGCGAGCTGCGCAAGGCGCGTGACTGGACGCTGGAACAGGCGGCGAACCAGGCCGGACTGGCCCGTTCGACCCTGTCCAAGATCGAAAACGGCCAGATGTCGCCCACCTATGAGGCGCTCAAGAAACTTGCCATCGGTCTTGAGATCAGCGTGCCGCAATTGTTCACGCCGCCGGAGAAGGGTCAGATCAACGGCCGTATGGTGGTGACGCAATCGGGGCAGGGAAATGCGCAGGCCACTGTAACATATGAGCACGAGTTGCTGGCGGAGACGCTGACCAAGAAACAGATGTTGCCCTATCGCGCGCGCGTGCGTGCGCGGTCGATGGACGAATTCGATGGTTGGGTGCGGCACGATGGCGAAGAATTCCTATATGTGCTGACCGGAGTCATCCGCCTGTATACCGAGTTTTATGAACCCGTCGATATGCGTCGGGGCGATAGCGCCTATTATGATGCCACCATGGGCCACAACGTGGTGTCTGTCAGCGACGAAGATGCTTTGATCTTGTGGGTGACGTCGCTCGCCTGAGGGCGATCAGGCCGTGTATAATGCTTGGGCGCGCTGTGACAGGAATGCGTCGAACGCGTCCTGTGCTTCTTTCAACGACATGTCATGGGTTGCGGCGAGATAACTCTCGAAACGGTCCTGGTCGGCTTTGAGAAAGGGCATCGCGCTGGCTTCGAGTTTCGGAAATTCCTGGCGTAGCGCGTGATAGCTGTCCGCCCAATTGCGGGTCAGATCGTTCCAGTTCATGTATACCCCCGATCATCTTCGGTTTACCACGTGCAGTGCATACGCGTGGCGGCCTGCAGATCCCGCTGCGGGCCAGACATCCACCCCGCGGCAGACAATATTGCAAATTCGCGACAGTTCAACCTTTGATCAGGAGCAGTTTGCGCAGGATGGGGTGCGCGATCAGGGCGGTCAGAAGCTGCACGACTACAAAGGCTGCCACATGCCCCGGGTAAATGCCTGCAAACGTGTCGGAAAATCCGCGTGCAATCGTGACTGCCGGATTTGCGAAGCTGGTTGAGGCTGTGAACCAGTAGGCGCCTGTAATGTAGATTGCGACCAAAGTCGGTACCGCCTCGGGGCGCGAACGCAGGCCGCCGAAGATCACAAAGAGCAATCCGAAGGTGGCCAAGCCCTCGGACCACCATTGCGCGAGCCCGGTCCGATGCAAGGTTGTTGAGCTTTGCAAGACGGGCAAATCAAACATGAGGTGCGTGGCCCAGACGCCTAGGATTCCACCTGCTATCTGCACAACCCCATAACCAAGGGCAGGGCGCGTGGAGATCTCGCCCCGCAACCAAAAGGTCAGCGTGACCGCTGGATTGAAATGCGCGCCGGAGATCGGACCCAGCACGGTGATAATCACGTAAAGCATACAGCCGGTCGCGATCGCATTGGCCAGTAGGGCGATGGCGACGTTTCCGCCTGCAAGCGCCTCGCCCATGATGCCTGAGCCGACCACGCCGATAAGAAGCAGCGCGGTGCCCAGACCTTCGGCCCAGAGTTTTTGTGTCATGTCAGTGGCCGAGCGTCAGTTCGCGTCCCACCACCAGAATTGCGGCATCCAGTCTGGCCCGTCGCCGTACAGCGGGATCACTTCGGGGTGTTTCATCTCTGCGACATGGGCGATGCGACCAGTCGTGAATTGCCAGAACGGCACCACATAGCGCCCGGCAATCAGCAAACGGTCGAGTGCGCGGGCGGCTGCGATACTGTCTTCCCGCGTTGTTGCAGTCAGCATGGCGGTGATCATGGCGTCGATGGCCGGATCCTGCACACCCATTAGGTTGCCTGAACCATCCTCGACCGCGGCATCGGTTCCCCAATAGAACCACTGCTCATTGCCGGGGCTCAGCGACAGTGCACGGCGGATGTAGGTCATGTCGAAGTCGAACGTGTCTTCGCGCGCCGTGAACTGTGCGCCGTCGACAAGATCAACCGTGACATCAATGCCGAGCTGTTCCAGCGCCTGGATGTAGAGGTTGGAGATCGCCCGATCCTCGGTCCGTTGCTGATCCAGCAGGATGGTGAACCGCATGGCCTGACCGTCTGCGTTGCGCAGCTTGCCGTCCTGCGTGGTCCAACCCGCTTCTTCCAGCAGACCGATCGCCCGCCGCAAGCCCCTGCGGTTGCGCAAGGTGCCATCGCTTTCAGGCAGGGCGTATCCCTCCATCACCCCGGGCAGTAATTTGCCGTTGAAGGGGGCAAGCAATTCGGCGACGCGACCTTTGGCGGCGCCCGGTTCCATCGCCAAAAGTGAGTTCGAGAAGTAGGAGGTTATGCGGGGCTGTGCACCGCCCGTCAGCGTGTCGTTGATGTATTCGAAGTTGAAGGCCGTGATCAGCGCCTCGCGGACACGCCAGTCATCGAAGGGCGCGCGGCGAGTGTTCATCACGAAGCCGGTGATCCCGGAGGGTTTCTGGTGGGTGATTTCAGTCTTGACCACATCGCCAGACTGCACGCGCGGAAAGTCATATTCGCTGTTCCATGTTTCCGCATTGAATTCCCGCCAGGCCGAGATTTCACCTGCCTTGAAGGCCTCCAACACCACGTCGCCATCGCCGTAGAAGTCGATGGTGATCTCATCGAAGTTGAACGTGCCACGGCGGAAGTTCAGATCGTTGCCCCAGTAGTCGGGGTTGCGGGTCAGAGTGACATAGCGCGACCCTTCGTAACCGCTGACCACATAGGGGCCGGAACCGATGGGCACATCATTGATTGTGGAATTGGCAAAATCCTTGCCCTCCCACTGCGCCTTTTGAAGGATCGGACGCATCCCGGCGAGCAGGGCCAGTTCCCTGTTTTCCGTGTTGAAGGTGAAGCGGATGCTGCGCGGGCCGGTTTGTTCAAGGCTTTCGATCTGCGCCCAAAGGCTGCGATAGCGACCGTGCCCTTCGGTGCCGAGCTTTTCATAGGACCACAGCACATCCTCGACAGTCACGGGGCTGCCGTCGGAAAATTGCGCCTCTTCGCGAAGGGTGAACTCCACCCAGGACCGGTCCTCGTCCGTCTCAATCGATTCGGCGAGGAGACCATAAAGAGCAAAGGGTTCGTTCCGGCTGCGGCCCATCAGGCTTTCATGGGTCAGAAAGCGCAGCTGCCAGGGTACGTTGCCCTTCTGGATGTAGGGATTGAGCGAATCAAAGCTGCCCGTATTGGCAAGCGTGATGGCACCACCCTTGATTGCATCAGGATTTGCATGCGGAAGTGCCACAAAATCCGGTGGAAGGGCAGGGTCGCCATACATAGCTATGCCATGGCTTGGCTCTGCTTGTGCCGTTGAAGCCACGGATAACATGCCCGCAAGAATCACACCCGCGGCATGGATTCTTGTGCGTCCAGTTTGGAAAAAATGCCTGCTCATTTCGTAAACAATCCTCGATCGCCCTTGTTTTGTTAACAATAGCGGCGCTCGGACATTTACGCATTATCAAACTTTTAGCTTGGACTCTTCGGGCGGGTTTGCG
>NZ_JBYNDP010000026.1:0-36205 GCF_059783535.1 Tateyamaria sp.
GCACCAGCACGGGGGTATTGGGCGCGATGGCGTTCAGTTCGGCCACGGTGGGCAGTCGCTTTTCCTTGAACTGATGTTCGGAGAAGCCACCCACCACGCGCACGAACTGACCCTCCGGCGTCCGGGCCACCTGTTCGCGCAGGCGGTGTAGCCCTTCTTCCAGACTGTCGACGTCGTCCCAGCGAACCTCGTAGGTGTAGTTGACGCCGCCGCGGATCGAATGGGTATGGCTGTCGTTCAGGCCGGGGATCAACCTGCGGCCTTGTGCGTCGATGACGGTCGTGAACGCGCCGCGAAAACGAGCGACATCTTGCTCAGATCCCACTGCCACGAACACGCCGTCACGTGCGGCAAGTGCGGTGGCTTCGGGGCGGTCCGGATCTAGCGTCGTGATGCGGGCATTTGTGACAATCAGTTCTGCAGGTGCTTCGTCCGTCTGCGCGGCAGTACCGCTTGCAGCAGCAGCGCCTAGGGCGGCGGACGCGGAGAGAAATCCGCGGCGGTTGAGGGAAAAGCGGCGCGCGGGGCGCGCGGGTGTCGTTTTGGCAACATCGGTCATGGCGGGCTCCTTTTGGCGTTTGGTTGCCGTTAAAATGGGGATGCAGGGCCGACCCGCTACGTGGCATTTAGCGACTGCGGCGTTCGGCATCTGCGAACGCCGCAGTTGAAGCTTATCGGTCGCAACATATGTTGACCGAACCAACACAGGAGCACCCCGCGATGCTATCTTTGCCTGAGCTTGCCGCTTTTCGGGCAGTTGTAGAGGCAGGCGGTGTCGCCGCCGCAGCGCGACGGCTTGGGCTCAGCAGAGCCGTGGTATCCAAACGCGTGTCAGACCTTGAGGCGCAGCTGAAAGCCAACCTCTTCGTCCGTTCGACCAAGCGTATGACACCAACGGAGGCTGCAGACCTGCTCTACCCTCGCGCCAAAGCACTCCTTGCCGCGGCAGAGGATGCCGTCGATGCGCTGCGCACGCCTCAAACGGGTTTTGCGGGATCTTTGCGGGTAGCGCTGCCCGTCGACGCAGCCGAGGTATTCTTGTGGGCGCCGATCCTGGATTTCGCCGCCAAACACCCTGACTTGCGAATATCACTGGACCACGACGACCGATTAGCCGATCTTACCGCCGGTGGTCATGATGTCGCGGTGCGCATAGGGCGGCTTCCCGACAGCAGCCTGAAGGCGCGTCGGCTGGGTGACAGCCCCCGCGTTTTGTGTGCTGCACCGGGATATCTAAATGAGCGGGGTCATCCGAAGGCACCGGAAGACCTTGGCGCCCATAACGTCATCCACTATTCCAACGCGCCCGCCTCGCAGATCTGGCGGTTTCTCCCGGCAGATGGTGGCGCGCCTGTATCAGTTCAGGTGGCGCCGCGTATCACGTGCAACAACGGTGCGATGATGCGCGCGGCAGCCGAAGCAGGACTTGGCCTGACGGTACTGCCAAAGTTCCTTGTGGACGAAGCGCTCGACGCTGGTCGACTCGTTGCCGCGGACATGCCTTGGGAACCTGAGCCCGACGGCGTGTTCGCAGTGATGGCGCAGACGAGTCAGGCCTCGCCGAAGCTGCGCGCCTTTGTCGAGCATCTCGTCATCTGGATGCAGCGATAGCGAAAAGCAAAAAAGGCGGCCGCAGGCCGCGGTCGCCTCTTTTCAAGTTAGTGTGCAGGATCAGTTGCTGGGCTGTGCAAAGAAGCTTTGCAGAACCGAGGCGTAGGCCGGTGCAACATCCGAATAGGCTTCGGCCATGATCGCGGTGTTATCTTCGTCCCAGGTGTCATGCACTTGGCTCAAAACTGCGAACGTACTTTCCACGGTCACGCCAGCCTGTTGCAGTCGCGCAATGGTGGTCTGGCTCGCCAGGTCGCTGTAGTCGCCTGAGGCATCAATTACAGCGATCACGTTGTATCCTTCAGCTGCCATGTCGATCGCCGGAAAGGCGACGCACACGCTGGTCAGGATGCCGGAGATCACGATGGTGTTCCGGCCCGTGGCCTCGACCGCCTCACGAATGCGCGCGTCGTCCCAGGCATTGATGGGGCCTGCGCGGTCGATCACTGTTGCGGACGGTGCGTTGTCCACGACCTCCGGAATGAGTGGACCGTTTGGGCCTTCGGGCACAGACGTCGAGGCGATGACGGGGATGTCGAAGAATTCCGCTACCTTTGCCTTGGCCGACACGTTGGCGCGCAATTGCGTCTGTTCGATGTCCTCGACGATCTGCATCAGGCCTGCCTGGTGGTCGAGCATCAGGAATACGGCGTCGTCACGGTCGATGAGCCGCTGTGCGTTTTCGGTGACCGGCACGGCCTGTGCCAGAGCGGCAGTGGTCGTCACGGCCAATGCTGCGGCTGCAGCCAGAGCCCGTGTCGAACCGGCGAGAGTTTTTGCAAAATTAGTCATTGTTTCGTCCTTTCTTGCGAGGGAGCAGTGCGCCCCGTGACAGGACTTCAAATACTGACGCGCTGGAAATTCAGTAGGCGCAGATCGACGAACACGGTGTTTGTTGGTTGTGCCGTTACTCAAAGCGGGTGCGCATGGCCTACGGGTTGCACGCCGCTTGCGCAGGACCGACTGCGGAGGGGTGGCAATCGGCTTCAGTCGGACGCGCCATACAGCGTCTGACCCACGCCAAACCGCTCGTTGATAGAGGAGCGGAGTTCAGGTCAGGAAAGCGCCATTCCGGGCTTTCCAAAGACCTTCGAGCCTAACCGGGACACATGACAGTTTGTCGCCACCGGAACGCGGCTGTGAGCGGCAAATTGTGGTGCCGGCGCCCAGAATATCTCACATGCATGAGACCTGTTCAGGCGCCGACACTGCAATCGTGATGCTTTCCCTGAGTCAAAAACCATCCGACCGTCGCGACCCAGGTGATACTAGAGGTGCTCAAGCCTTGATCATCACAAAGTCAAACGGCGCGCGCCACTGGGTGTCACCGCTTGCCGGCTCAAAAGGAGCAATGAGAGATTCCTTCACCCCAAACACGGAATCCGAGCTGAGCCACTCATCCTCGCCATCAAAGATGTGCGTGACGATCTTTTCATAGCCTGGTGCCGTGACGAGGAAATGCAGATGCGCCGGGCGGTTCGGGTGCCGCCCTAGGGCCGCCAGCATTTTTCCGACCGGTCCGTCGTCAGGGATCGGATAAGACACGGGCTTGATCCCGACAAAGCTGTAAGCGCCATCAGCCCCCGTGATGAACCGACCCCGGTTGTTGAACTTGGGCTGAATGTCGGGTTGTTGCACGTCGTAATACCCATCGGCATTGTCCGACCAGACATCGACGGTAGCCCCTTTGATCGGGTTGCCGTCCCTGTCAACAACGCGCCCTTCGAACAGGCAGGGCTCGCCCTTGCCGTCGAGGCAGATATTGTCCCCCATCTGCCGGATTGGTGCATCAGCCACATGGAAAGGGCCAAAGACCGTGTTCTCGGTCGCACCCGAAGGACGGCGATTGTTGATGGCATCCACCAACATCGAAACGCCGAGCGTATCCGACAAAAGGATGAACTCCTGACGCTCGGGTGAACAGATCTGGCCTGTCCGTGTCAGGAAATCGATCGCGAGATTCCATTCCTCTGGCTTCAATTCAATGTCCTTGGCGAAGGCGTGCAGATGCCGCACCAATGATCCCATGACCTCCGCTAGGCGCGGGTCGATGTTGTCGCCCATGCGCGCGTTGACAGCTTCGGCAGAGCCTTCTTCACTAAAGTAGCCTTCCTTGGTCATCTTCGCCTCCTCTCTAGCGCGCCAAAATGGCGGTGAGTGCGCGTTTCAGTTCCGCTTCCGGATCGTCGGCCATGTCCTCGACACGCCAGGATACGTGTTGGTCGGGGCGGATCAGCAGGCATCCCGTATCGCCGATCTCGCTTGCGCGGGCCCAGTCGCCCGTGTGGTCGACATAGATCTGGCGCGGGCCGATCACATGCACGCGCAGCGGCACGCCCATCTCCGCACTGATCTCTTCCGCCGCCTTGCACCATGCCTCGCCCCCGATGCCCGTCAAAACGGTGAACAACCCGCGCCCGCATAGATCGAGTGTGGACACCTTTTCGCCGGTGTCGTGGTGGAACACCCAAACATGCGGAATGCGCGCCCCGGGCCAGGTGGTGGGCTGGTAGTGCAATTCGGCATCAAGTTCGAAGGCGGGCTCCATCTGGCCATCGGTCAGGACCGCATTGGATTTGTAGCGTTGGTTCATTTCGACGCCATGCGCGTCAAACTCATACTTCTTAAATGCGATGGCCTCGCGAATCGTTTCCCGTTGCTTGGCTGCATCCGATCCGGCATTGCAACGGGCGTCCATGTTGGCCTTGATGACCACGTGGTCGGTGCCACCGGTCATACCCAGGCTCTCGAAGATCGGACCAAACTCACCGATGGACTGGTTTGCACGGGTCACGATCTGTTTTGCCACCGGCGCGCGTTCGACGCTGTAGCTGTCGAGAAGCGCCTCTCCAGCCTCACCCTTGATCACGGCGGCCAGTTTCCAAGCTAGGTTGAACCCATCCTGAATTGAGGTGTTTGACCCAAGCCCATTCGACGGCGGATGGCGATGTGCGGCGTCGCCCATAATGAACACGCGGTCCTTTTGCATATGGGTCGCGTACATGTTGTTCACGGTCCATGTGTTGGCGCTGAGCAACTCAATCTCGAGCTCCGGATCACCAACCAGCTGCCGCGCCACTTGCGTTGCCATGGCCTCATCCACCACAGGCGGTTCTTCGTTGATGTCGTAGCCCCAGACAATCAGCCATTCGTTCCACGGACGGACCATGCGCACCAAGCCCATACCGATGCCGCCAACGTCTGATCCGGGCTGCATGACCCAATAGAGCACCGAGGGACGGTGCGCGACGTATTTGGACAGGTCTGCACGGAACACAATGTTCATCGAACCACCCACGCCCATCTGTCCTTCGAAGGGCAGTCCGCAATGTTCCGCCACTTTGGAACTCCCGCCATCTGCACCGATCAAGTATTTTGAGCGGATTTGGTATTCTCGCCCGGACAAACAGTCCCGGCACGTTGTGGTCACACCTGCGTCGTCCTGCTCGTGGCTGATGTATTCGGTGCTCATCCGCGCCTGGGTCCCACGCTTACAAGCGGTGCCAAACAGGATCGGCTCCATGAAGGTCTGTGGCAGGTCGTTCATCATTGTCGGGCTCGACAACAGATGTTCGGCCTTGGACAAGGGATGATTGCCCCAGCTTTTCATGCGGCCAATCTCTTCGCCCGCAAGGCTTTCGCAGAAGACATTTTCGCCCATCAGCTCTTGATGCGCGGCATGCAGATAGGCCTCGTCCTCGACCTCGTGCCCAAGGTCACGCAGCACCTCCATCGTCCGCTGGTTGGTGATGTGGGCGCGTGGCGTATTGGCCAGCCAGCGGTAGCGGTTGATGGCCACGTTCTCGATCCCGTAGGAAGATAAAAGCGCTGCGGTCGCTGACCCCGCGGGCCCGGTTCCAATGATCAGAACGTCTGTCTCAATCTCAGCCATGAATTTTTCCTCCGGAAGTCTTGGATTGTCTCAATGTTTGGGTGTGTCGTGTGTGCCGCCGCTCAGACGCCGGCGGACGGGGAAGAGTTGAATACCGGTCTTGTCGGTGATCAGGCCCCACAGGCCACGTGGGGCGACCAGCATCACCAGGATGCCGATGATCCCGAGAGTGAAGAGGTACCAACTGCCGTAATCCGCCAAAAGCGACTGCAGCAAAAAAAAGACGATCACCCCGATGATCGGCCCTTCGATGGTGCCGATGCCACCGATGATGACGATGAAGAGCACATAGGCTGTCCAGTCGGTGACGCTAAAAGCCGCGTCCGGACTGATCCGCGCCTTTTGCACATAAATCAAAGCGCCTGCGAGGCCGGTGCCGAAGGCTGACGCCAGGAACACGAACCATTTCATGCGACCTGCATCCACGCCCACGGATTTCGCAGCCTCGGGGTTGTCGCGCACCGCGGACAGAGCAAGGCCGGGTTTGGACCGCAAGAGTGTGTAGATCGCCGCGATTGAGGCGGCAGCGAGCGCGAGTGCCAGCCAATAGGTCAGGATGTCTCGGGCTGCCGAATTGCGGACATCGAACAATTCGGCAATCCACTCGGTCGCCCACATCTCGCGGGTGGCGGCTCTGGGCAGCGAGGTGCCCGTACCGCCGCCCAACGACTGCACTTGCGCCATGATCAGGCGCATCACCTCGGCGATCACCCAGGTGCCGATGGCGAAGTACGGCCCCTGCAGGCGGAAGGCGAAAAAGGCGGTTGGGACGGCCACGATCAAGGCAGCAACGCCGCCCAGAAGGATCGCAGGGATCGGGTCCAGCCCTGCGAGGATCACCCCGCCGAACATGGCGTAAGCGCCCATGCCCACGAAAGCCTGCTGGCCGATGGACACCATACCGCCGTAGCCCGCCAACAGATTCCAGAACTGTGCCAGCACGAGCATTGTCAGGACAAAGAAGAAATCCTGGATCAATCCACGTCCCGCAAAGAAGGGTAAGAGGACAAGCACGACCAGCAAAGCCACGGCAACCACCGCTGTGATCTGCGAAGCTTTCGTTCGCGTCGTAACGATGTAGGTTGGGATGTGCGGTTTCATATTCATTAGTCAAAAGCCCTTGGAAAGAGGCCGCGGGGACGCAGCAAAAGCACAACCAGGAAAGCGACGTGGCCTGCCAAGATCTGCCATTCGGGATTGATCGCAGCGCCGATGGTCTGAGCGAGACCAATGATGATCCCCCCCGCCAGCGTGCCCCAAAGACTGCCAAGCCCGCCGATGATCACCGCTTGGAAAGCATAGATCAGACGTGCCGGCCCGATGTTCGGGTCAAAGTTGGAGCGCATTCCGAGATAGAGCGCGGCAAGCGTCACAACAAGCATCGCGATGGCGGTGGCTTTGGCAAAGATATTGCCGGGGCGAATGCCCATCAGGCTCGCCGTGATCGGATCATCGGATGTGGCGCGGAAGGCCCGACCAAGCTCGGTGCGGTAGAAGAGCTGGTTTAACCCCACGATCACAGCGACGGCCGACCCGAACGTCAGGAGCGGTAGAACACCAACCGTCAGCGCCCCAAGATCGAGTGAAGCCGTCGAAATCGCCCCGGTGGGCAAACGCTGGCTGTCGGCGCTGAACCCTTCCAGCAGTGCGTTTTGCAGTGCGATCGACAGGCCGAATGTCACCAAAAGCGGCGGCAGGATATCCGTGCCGAGCGTCCTGTTTAGCAGATGCTTCTGAAGGCCCCAGCCGATCAGGTACATAACGGGGGCGGCGATGGCTGCGGCCACAAAAGGCGATAGCCCTAGCAACGTGACCAGCAGAAGGATCAGATATGCGGCCATGACAATCAGATCGCCATGCGCCAGGTTCACCAGCCGCATAACTCCAAAAACAAGGCTGAGCCCGGCGGCAAAGAGTGCATAGAGCCCTCCCAAAAGGATGCCCTGAACAAGTGTATCGACCCAGATCATGCGCTCACTCCGAAGTACGCGGCGTGGATGTCGTCACGGCCGAGGCTGTCGGGTGTACCGTCGAGGGTGACCCGACCCTCCATCATGCAATAGACGCGATCGGCAACTTTCATGGCTTGGCCAATGTCCTGCTCAACCACGATCAAGCTGGCGCCGCTGGCCTGGATCTTGGGAACGGCCGCGTAGATGTCTTTGATCACCACCGGGGCGAGGCCCAGACTGATCTCATCACACAGCAGCACCTTGGGGTTCGACATCAGCGCCCTGCCGATGGCCACCATTTGCTGCTGACCGCCCGAAAGCGCAGTGCCCGGATTGGTGCGCCGCTCAGCCAGGATCGGGAACAGGTCGTAGATCGCCTCGAGGGTCCAATACCCGTCGACCTTGCGACCATAGGTGCCAATGAGCAGGTTTTCCTCAACACTCAGCGACGGGAACAGCCGCCGCCCTTCGGGCACCATCGCCAACCCCAGGGGAAGGATCTCGTCTGCGCTGAGACCGCCAATCGGCTGACCGTTCAGCGTGATCATCTCGGGGCTGTTTTGCAAAACGCCCGAGATTGAACGCATTAGAGTGGTCTTTCCTGCCCCGTTGGCACCGATAATGGCGATTGTCTCGCCCTCGTTCAAAGCGATGTCGACACCGAACAACGCCTGGAAGTCGCCATAATGGGCCGTCAGCCCCTTGGTCATCAAAAGGCTCATACGTCGATCCCCAGGTAAATCTCGCGCACGTCTTGACGGTTCATGATCTCGTCAGGTGCGCCAATGCCGATGATCTTGCCGAAGTCGAGCACCAGCAGGCGCTCCACCACGCTGGTCAGCGCATGAAGGACGTGCTCGATCCAGATGATCGTCACACCGCGCGCATGGACCGACTTGATCGTGTCAATCAGCGCCACGCATTCTGCATCGGTCAGCCCACCGGCGATTTCGTCGAGCAACAGCAGCTTGGGGTCGGTCGCGAGCGCGCGTGCCATTTCCAACCGTTTGCGTTGCAACAGCGAAAGGCCGGCAGCGGGCGAATTGGCAACCGGCATCAGCTCGGTCTGATTGAGGACTTCAGCGCAGGCCTGTTCGACCGCTGCTTGATTGGTGTTGCGACCATGCATTGCCGCGACAAGCAGGTTTTCGAACACTGTGAGGTTGTCGAACGGCTGCGGGATTTGAAACGACCGTCCGACACCGGCAAAGCAGCGTTGCATCGCAGGAACCTTGGTGACGTCCTGGCCTTCAAAGGCAATCGCCCCTGCATCTGCAGTCAGGTTCCCTGTAATCAGGTTGAACAGGGTCGATTTTCCAGCACCGTTTGGCCCAATGATCCCAAGCGCCTGTCCTTCGGGCACCGCAAAGCTGACGTCATCGGTCACTTTCAGCTGGCCGAAGGTCTTAGAGACGTTTTTTAGTTCAAGAATGGACATAGCTATTCCTTGACCAGTGCCTTTCGGTCATCCGGACAGTGAGAGGGGGAGAGGGCCGTGCCAGCAGGCACTGACCCAGTGTTTCAGGCGGTGATTTCTTCCATAACACCACCGGTTGGGATGTCCGGTTGGTCGGAATTATCCACGATCACAAGGTCATAGCCACCACCATCGCGCAGCCGCCACTGGCCTCCCACAAGCGGTGTCTTTGCAACATTGGCTGCAGCAAAGGGCGGCAAGCCCGCGCCGTCAAAAGCGATCCGGCCCACCAAACTGTCGAGTTGGGTTGCTGCAATCGCTTCGGACACGGCATCGGGGTCACCGCTGTCAGAGACGCGACCCATGACATTGGCAGCCATCTCAAAGAGCGCATGCACAAAACCAATTGGTTGCGTCCATTGCCGCCCGGTTGCGGCGGTGAACGCGGCAGCAACTTCGGCCGCGCTTTCCCCCGTCACAGAGGAGGTGAAGGGGTGCGACGGTGACCACCACACCTCGGAACTCAGGTTGTGGCCCGTACCCCCAAGCGCTTCGACGGATTGCGGGAAAAGGATAGCCTTGCCGATTGACGCCGCCTTGGGCGTAAAGCCCTGCTGTTTGGCTTGCGTCCAGAACGTGGTGAAGTCGGGCGGGATCGGAACGCCAGTCACAATCTCTACGTTATTCGAGCGGAATGCATTGATCTGAGCTGAAAAGTCATCCGTGAGGTTCTGGTAACGCCCTGGATCGGTCAGCCCGAACCCCTGGTCGGTCAGCACCGGAGGAAAGCCCACGTTTGGATCACCCCAGGCATTGCCATCCCCATCATTGGGGAAAAGCCCGCCAACCTGCTTGTTCGTCGACAGTTGGTTCCACATGGCCGTAAAGACCGAAATCACATCTTCCAGCCCCCAGAAGAAGTGGTAGCTGTAGTAGAACCGTTCCCACGATCCGGGATCACCGGGATTGCCCTGTTGTCCAATGAAGTAGGGCTGCCAGGGGGCCACGGTCGAGATGCAAGGCACCTCTTCGGCCTCGCAGGTTGTGGCGACCGGGTTCGTCGTCTCGGGGGTGGAGGCAACTAGCATCAGGTCGACGCCATCATCGATGATCAATTCGCTCGCAACATCCGCCGCGCGGTTCGAGTTGGATTGGCTGTCTTTGACGATGACCTCAAAGTTCGCACCGGCCTCGGACCCGGCAAAGGCATCCAGAATGAATTGGTCCGCTTCCGAGAAGGCCGCCAACGGCCCTGATTGCGGGCTGACATAGCCAATCTTGATACGCGCGCCTTGGGCGATGGCGGGAGCCGCCAGGCCGTTGGCGGCGAGTGTGAGGCCTGCAGCGCTTGAGGTTTTCAGCAGGTTTCGACGTGTAATCATGGTTGGTCCTCCCAAATGATTGTTTTGATTTAAGGCTGTGGCGGTGTGCCCTCCCAGGCACGGCCAAGCAGCGCTCGGATCCCTGCTTTGGTGATCTCCCGCGGGTTCCAGTAGGGGTTTTGTGTCGCCAGATCGGCCACGCGGTCGAGGTCGGCTTCCTCAACGCCAAGGTCTTTCAGGGCAGTCGGCGCATCCAGTGATTTTGCGAAATCCCACAGCGAGCGCGCGGGGTCCTCGGCACCAAAGAGGTCTGCAACAGGGGCAAGCTCTGCAGCAGCCGCTGGTTGGTTATATGCGGTGGCATGTGGCAGTACGATGGCGTGCGTTTCCGCATGCGGCAGGTTGAATGACCCGCCGAGCGTGTGGCACAGCTTGTGATGCAATGCCATGCCCACCCGGCCCAGCACGGTTCCGCAGGCCCAGGCCCCTTCCTGTGTGGCCTGGCGGGCCGTCAGGTTCCCGGGGTTTTCCATAACGGCTGGCAGAGATGCCTGGAATGCGGCAATCCCTTCGAGTGCAAGCTGCGTCGCTGTCTCCGCCCGGTCTTTGGCATAGAGAGCCTCAACCGCGTGGGCCATTGCATTCAACGCGCTGGTGATGGTCATAGCGGCGGGCAACGTCGCCACAAGCTCCGCATCATAAAGCACGATGTCCGGGCGCAGCTTCGGATCGCTCATCGTTGTCTTCACACCGTTTTCGGTTTGTCCGAGGATCGGCGTGCACTCACTGCCCGCATAAGTCGTCGGCAAGGCGATGTGCCCAACATCCGAATGCAAGACCAGTGCCTTGCCCAACCCAATGGTTGAGCCGCCACCAACAGACAGAACACTATCCGCCTTGACGTCCCGCAAATGCGCCAACGCCTCTTCGGTCACGTCTGTTGGCGTATGCATTGTCGCCTTGGAGAACACCCCAGCCGCCGATGCGCCCAACGTCTCGGCGAGCTCCAAACCCAGATCGCTTTGCTGGGGCGTGGTCAGTATCAACGGGCGTTCGTATCCGGAAGCACGGACGCGGTCCGAGACATCCCGGCGCAGGCCCGCGCCAAACGCAACCGTCTGATCTGTAGCGAACTGAGATATGTCCAACACGAAAATGCCTCCATCCATTGGGATGCAATCTGACGCGCAAAAACGAACAACTTGATCGAATTTTAGTACAGCAATATAACATTAAGTAATGAAGATTGATCCGCGACATCTCGAAATGCTCTTTGCCATCGTTGAAAAGGGTAGCCTCAGCGAAGGCGCCGAGATGCTTGGGAAGTCGCAACCAAGCCTCAGCCGATCGCTTGCGGCACTCGAACAGCGGATCGATACCCCCCTGTTCGAGAAAGACCGGCGCCCCTTGCGAGCGACTGAACTGGGTCTCGTGCTGGCGTCAGAAGGCCGCAAGATTTACGAGGCGGGCCGCACAAGCTCGCGGGTACTGACGCAGTACCGGGACGGTAAATCCGGTGCGGTGCATGTGGGCGGCACGCCATTCTTCTTTGACGGAGTGATTTCTGGAATGCTGGCCGGGTTTCAGTTTGAACGCCCCGATGTGCGGATTGATCAGGTGTACGGGTACATGAGTGAGCTCATCCCGAAACTGCGCGACGGCTCACTGGATCTGGCCGTCTTGCCGATGCGCGTTTCGTCGATCCCTGATGATATCGACTTCCATGAGATCCTGCCTGGGCGCAATGTCATCGCCTGCCGCGCCGGGCATCCACTTGTGCGGCGTGGATCGGTCAAGCTGTCCGACATCGGACAGTACCCATGGATCGCACCACCTGCAGGCAGCCCCCTCTATCAGGACCTTCGCACCGTCCTGCAAGAGATTGGCATCAAGGATTTCAAGGTGAGTTTCACGGGCGGGTCGCTTAGTGCCACGGTAAACATCCTGACTGGGTCAGACGCCCTCACCGTTTTGCCGTTTTCAGTGGTTTTTATGATGCGCAACCAGCATTCGGTGGGCGCGTTATCGATCAAGATTGGCGACCCTGACCGGCATTTGGGCGTGTTGAAGCTACGAGGCCAAAAGCTGAAGCCCGCGGCACAGAAGGTCTACAATCACGTCCGCCACGAATTTGATGTGCTGTCGTCGAGCATCACGCGTGTTAGTCAGGACACGGTTTGGCGGCCCTAATTGGTCAGGAAAGGACGGGCTGGTTCATCGCGCCAACCCGCTTGGCGCGTGGAGGCTTGCTTGAGCCCGCTGCGATGCATCGCAACGTGTGGTGGCCATCCAAGAATTCCTCTGGAAGCGTCTGACTGACCACGCTTGCGTCAGCAGCATCCCGTGCTGGAACAAGCAGCAGTGATGATTGACCCACTGCTTCAAATACCGACGCAGCAGGGTGAGCCGGTGCATCGACAACCGCAAAGCGCCATGCCTCTCGCCACAACTGTTCCATGACGGCTTCAAGATGAGCAGCCGTTGAAGCGCGGATATACTGAATTCGAGAACCAGACTCGCTGCCGCACGCCAGCCACCTTGCCCACTTGTGAAGAAGGCTTTCGTCAGTGGGAAACCCGCGGCCCCGCAGTTTCGATGGTACTTGTTCTTGTAACGGAACAGCGTGACCAGCGTCGATTAAGGCAACACTGTACCCGACCGCCGCCAGCCCATGAGCAAGCGCAGCGGAGCCAGTCGTTCGGCCGATACCGCCTTTGAAGCCTATCAGAGTGATCGTGTGTAGCGTAACCGTCATATTGCCTCGCAGTGCATATTGCAGTCCTCGCTATGTCGTTTCCGAGATACGAGGAGAGCGCGAACTGCGCGCTAATCCTCAGGGTATGGAACAACCTCCCGCCCAAGGTCGCGTCATGGGATGTGCTTTGACCTGCCCCGGGCACAACTTCGGCGATGAACGGCGGCCACCATTTCTGGAGTTCAAACGGCGATTTACGTGTGGCGCTGACTGGCTTGCAGTTGAGGTCTTCAGGCGAGGGAATGTCGACAAAGGTTTTGCTCATGGGTTGAATGTATCTTAAAACCGGTAGAGTTAAAACCAACAAACGGCACGCTGCTGTTTGTGAAAAGAACGCCAAAAAGTGAACTACGAGATGTGCTTGCCCGGAACCTGCGGCTTTTCCGTGCCGAACGTGGCTGGTCGCAGGAACGTCTTGCGCACGAGGCTGGTCTGAACCGGACCTATCTGAGTGCTGTGGAGCGCTCTGAGCAAAATATATCAGTCGATAATATAGCACGTTTGGCGACGGCTATGGAAGTGGACGCTTGGACCCTCCTCAAACTGGACACGTAAGTAGGTTCACCGGCCCTGCCGGTTTTTCTCTTCTACGGCCTTACGAATGAGGGTTTGCCCGATCAATTGGAACAACAACTAAGAATTCGGCAGCAGGAAGGCATGATCGAGCCATAGCAAGTCGGCCGGGAAGCGGACCTTCGCTGCATCTGCATGCATCACCGAACTTCGGAAGAGAACCGGACATTGGCGGGGACGGCTCCAAGTCCTGAGCTTTAAGGCGCGGTCTGCAGGCGACGTAGAACCAGTGTCTCGCGAGGTGGTAAGAAAGCTCCCATTTCGGCGAATTGGTCTGCCTTTCAGATCGAAGAACTACACCGACCGAAGGGCAAGTCGACGCGGGAAGAGTGGTCACCATCGAAACAGTACCGTCCGTCAGCTCTATCGAAGAGCTGAGATCATGGCCTCGACAGCCACCTTGGTGGTAGCCGTTCCCCCTAGATCTGCAGTGCGTGTGTCTTCGTTAGCGAGCGTTCTTGCCATTGCATCAACGACTGCGTTGGCGGCGCTGACCTCTCCGAGGTGCTCCAACATCATGGCACCCGCCCAAACGGCTGCAGCCGGATTCGCAATGCCTTTGCCGGCAATGTCGGGAGCGGACCCGTGGACCGGTTCAAACATCGACGGTCCGGTGCGCGCCGGATTGAGGTTTGCAGACGGCGCGATACCAATGGAACCCGCGACGGCGGGGCCAAGATCGGACAAGATATCACCAAAGAGGTTTGAGGCCACAACCACATCAAAGCGGTCGGGATTGAGCACAAAATGCGCAACCAGAATATCAATGTGATACACAGACGTGTCGATGCCCGGATGCCGTTCCTTTGCAGCATCGAAACGTTCGTCCCAAAACGGCATGCTGTGAACGATCCCGTTGGATTTGGTGGCCGATGTCACGTGCTTGCGCCGCGATTTGGCGATGTCAAAAGCCACCTGCATGATGCGGTCTGTTCCGTGGCGGGTGAACGTGGCGATCTGGCTCGCGGCCTCCTGTGGGGTGCCTTCGTAGATCCGCCCGCCCATCTTTGAATACTCTCCTTCTACGTTTTCACGCACCACGACAAAATCGATGTCCTCGGGCGTGCGGTCGGCAAGCGGGCATTTCACACCCTCAAACAGTTTGACGGGCCGCACATTGGCGTAAAGGTCCAACTCCCGGCGAAGCGGGATCAGCAGCCCCCAAAGCGACACATGATCTGGCACCGACGGCCAGCCCACCGCACCCAGATAGATCGCATCAAATGCCCTGACCTGATCAAGGCCGTCGTCCGGCATCATCTGGCCGGTTTTGGCGAAACGCTCGCACGACCAGTCGAATTCTGTCCACTCAAGATTAAACCCGAACCTGCGGGCCGCCACTTCCAGCACTTCCTGACCGGCTTCGATGACTTCCGTACCGATCCCGTCACCGGGAATGATTGCAATGCGATAGCTTTGTGCGCTCATGGGGCAGATCCCTCCAAGAAAAATGCTGTTAATTCGGCCTGAACAAGGTCTGGGCACTCTTCCGCCAGATAATGCCCCCCGGGCAAGGCGTGTCCACGCACGTCAACCGCACGTTCGCGCCAAAGCGCAAGGCAGTCAAAACAACGTTCAATCACACCGTTTTGCCCCCACAGCGCCAGCATAGGCATCGGTAATTTCAGATCCCCATCCGCATCGTCATGGGCAATGTCGATGGTCCCGGCGGCGCGATAGTCCTCGCACATAGCGTGGACTGTGGCAGGGGTCCTAATGGCATCCAGATAGGCGTTCCATGCATCTTCCGTGAAAGGCGCAAGTTCCGCCGAACCGTGTCCGCATTTGTACGTCAAAAAGGCTTCGGGATCGGCCCCGATCATATTCTCTGGTAGCGGCGCCGGCAGCGTTAGCCAGAACCAGTGCCAATAGGCGCGGGCGAATGCTTCGGTCGTGTTGCGATACATCTCGCGGGTGGGTGCAATGTCCAGAACCGCAAGCTTGCGCACTTTCGAAGAGTGATCCGCCGCTATCCGGTGGGACACCCGCGCACCTCGATCATGACCGCACAAGAAGAAACTATCATGGCCTAGTTCGGACATCACCTGTACCATATCTACTGCCATTTCGCGTTTTGAATATGGCGCATGATCGGCCGTCGTAGGCGGCTTGGACGACCCACCATAGCCACGCAGATCAGCCGCAACGATGGTAAAATCCCGGGCCAGTACCGGGGCAACCTTGTGCCACATCACATGGGTCTGCGGGTACCCGTGAAGCAGCAAAAGTGCGGGCCCACTGCCGCCGGTAACGCCTGCGATTTCTGCGCCATCGGTCTTTATCTTGAAAGGGGTGAAGCCGTCGAACATATGTCCAATTGCGGTGGAACTTATCATTTTGTCCAAACGTTTTTATTAAGAAGAAACGCTTATCAATTCATGTGAATCTGGCATGCAGTCCAGAAAATTAGCCACAGCCGCCAGGCGATCATTCCGCCGCCACGCCACGTGAACATCGACCATGGGGCCACCGCCTTCCAAGGGTAGATAAACCACATCCGGACGTTGGAACTGACTGACCCAGTGGGGCACAAGCGAAATACCCAAACCTGCGGCCACCATCGCGATGATCATGTGGCGCTCGTTCGCTTCTTGCAGGATTTTGGGGCTCAGGCCGGCTTCAGCGAAGTGGTTCTGGATCACGTCAAACAGTATGGGTCGGTGGGATCGCGCCGGGATCACAAGGGGCTCTGACTCGACCGCCTCCAAGGGGACACGTTCCAATTGGGCCGCCGGATGATCCGCAGGAAGGGCCACAACAACCGGTTCGCTGAAGACAAACCGATGGTCCAGAAAATCCTCTTTCGGGGGAACCCTGACGAAGGCAATATCCAACGATCTATTAGCCAAACCATGCAATGCGGGGGCTGAGAGCAGCTCAAACACCTTCACCTCGATGGCCTTGTGATTGCGGCGAAAGGCGCGGATGACTTGCGGCAGGATGCCTGCCGTCGCGCTGTCCACCCCGCCGATTTTCAAAAGATCGCCCCCGTCACCGCCAACCGCCCGCGCCGCGGCTTCTGCCGCATCCGCCTGCGCGATGGTGGCACGGGCTTCGGGCAGAAATACCTCTCCCGCGCGGGTTAGGCTAACGCTGCGGGTTGTACGTTCGAACAGTTTGACCCCAAGACGATTCTCCAACCCACGCACTTGGGCCGACAATGCTGGCTGCGCCATGTGCAGCCTCTCGGATGCACGACCAAAATGCAGCTCATCGGCGACGGCCAGAAAAATCCGAAGCTGTTTCAGTTCCAAGTGAGACCCCGCTGCGATGAGGTGAGAAGAATTATTTATAAGTGAAACGATCTTAATCGGATTGGCAAGTTCATACTACCGTCCAAAGCCAGTGTTGCTGAACCGGCCACTGAACTTGGGAGGAAAGACATGATTAAAATACTGACGACTGCACTCGGAGCGATGACTATCGCATTCAGTGCCACGGCGCTTGCCGCCGACGATTATCCAGACCGCGCTGTCGATTACATCATTCCCTACAACCCGGGCGGCGAGTCCGATGTGACGGCCCGTTTCCAGGAGAAGTACTGGAATCAGGTGACCGGACAGGATGTGGTGATTTCATACAAGCCCGGCGCGGGGGGGGCGACGGCCTGGTCCCAGCTGGGCGGCTTTGATGCGGACGGCTACACCATCATGAACGTCAATTTCCCACATGCCATTTTGCAGCCTTCGATCCGTGATGTTGGCTATCAGACCGAAGATGTGACGCCAGTGTATGTGTTCCACTACACGCCTGATGCGATCGTAGTTCGGGCAGACAGTCCTTATGAGTCCCTGCAAGACCTCATCGACTTCGCCAACGAGAACCCGGGCGCGCTGACCTTTGGTGGGTCTGGCACGAACTCGGCCAACCATCTTGCCGCTGTGCGCTTTGGCGATATGGCCGATGTGACCGTAACCTATGTGCCATTCGGTGGGTCCGCCCCTGCGATGGCAGCAATGTTGGGAGGGCAGATCGGCGCTGGCATTACCTACACCACGCAGGGTGTCAAAGCGGGCGATCAAGTACGTGTGTTGGCCATCGCCACCGAGGAACGGCTGAACATCTATCCTGATGTACCGACGTTCAAAGAGCTAGGATTTGACTACGTTGCAGGCGCTTACCGCGGTGTCACAGTTCCAGCCGGAACACCGGATGAGACCCGAGCAGCGTTGTCGGACATCATTGCTCAGATCAACAGCCTGCCCGACTTTCAGACCGAGATGGAGGCGAACGGCTACGTGTTGGTCGATGTCCCCAACTCCGAAATGGGCGACTGGATTGCAGCGCGTCAGTCTGACTACGCAGCGGGAATTGAAATCCTGCAAAGCAACTGAACTTGACCAATCGGACAAAGTGCCATGATCGACGCTCTAATTACGGCCTTATCTTTTGAGAACCTGCTCCTTGCCTTCCTGGGTGTTTTGGGCGGAACGATCATCGGCGCTTTGCCCGGCCTTTCGGCGACCATGGCGGTCGCCGTTTTGGTGCCTTTTACCTTCACGATGGACCCAAGTTCCGGGCTGATCGTTTTGGGCGCGATCTACACCGGCGCGATCTATGGCGGCGCCTATTCCGCCATTCTGGTGAACACCCCGGGCACCCCTGCGGCGATTGCCACCTCGATGGATGGCTTTCCTATGGCCAAGCGTGGGGATGGGGATCTTGCGGTCACAATCTCCTGTTTAGGCTCCGTTGCGGGTGGCATGATTGGGGCTCTGGCGCTGTTGTTTCTCGCCCCTCCGCTGTCGCAGATTGCGCTGTCCTTTGGCCCCGTTGAATACTTCTGGCTTGCGATCTTCGGGCTCTCTTTGATTGCCACCTTGTCGCGCGGCGCAACTTTGCTGGGCCTCATAGGCGGCGCTATTGGCCTGCTGTTGTCCTGCGTCGGGTCAGCGGTGGTGGGTGGAGATCTGCGCTACACGTTTGGTCAGACGTCACTGCTGGGTGGCATTCCGGTGATTCCAGCCCTTATCGGTCTCTATTGTGTGCCGGTTCTGATCGACATGGTCATCCGACCCGAGGCGCATCTCGAACGACGTACGGAACAGGTGCGTGGCTTCCGCTTGGTCGAAGCGATTGGCCTAATGTTCCGGTCCAAATTCAACGTGATCCGATCTGCCGTGATCGGCACAGCCGTGGGTATCATACCGGCTGCGGGTGGTTCGGTCGCGGGGCTTGTTGCCTATTCCGAGGCCCGCCGCACATCAAAGAACCCCGAGACCTTCGGAAAAGGTGCCCATGATGGCGTGATCGCATCCGAAGCCTCCAATTCCGCGACTGTCGGGGGCGGGTTCATCCCTACCTTGGTTCTCGGCATCCCGGGCACCCCGCCCGATGCGATCATCCTTGGGGCGTTGTTGGTGCAAGGCATCCGCACTGGACCGCAATTGTTTACCCAACAGGCCGATATTGTTTTCACGTTCACATTTGGCTTGCTCATTGCGACGTTACTGATGCTGCCAACCGGGCTCATCGTTGGTCGCTATGCCTATCGGCTGATCGTCTCGATTCCCAAAACGGCGCTGGCCCCGGCCATCGCGTTTCTGACCATCGTCGGGTCGTTCGCCATCGAAGCCAACACGTTTCACGTCCTTGTCATGGTGTCCCTGGGCATCGTCGGTTGGCTCTTGGCCCGCGTCGGGCTGGAAGCCTCACCCATTGTCCTTGGCCTGATCCTTGGCCCCATCGCAGAGGCCGGCTTTGTCCAAGGCTGGCTGATCGGCGGGGCGCAGGGCGACCGGCTGGGTATGTTCTTTGGCCAACCTATTTCGCTGGCCATTATGGCTATGACCGCAATCACCCTCGCGTCATCCGGCCTGTTCAAACGCAAAACCAGAATGGAGCAACCACAATGACAATGGTCGTCGTACACTGGCGTCCGCTGTTTGTTGCAGCATTGGCCGTCGCATTGGGTGTGCTTGCAATCGCACAAACGGGCCAGATGTCCGAATTGGGTCGTGTCTTTCCGATGACAGCGAGCCTCGTGGCGGTAGCTGCGGGTCTGGGCGTCGTGGCGCAAGTGGTATTGAGCCGCGAATACCCCAGCGCCGAGGCCGGAGAGACAGACTACGTCCGCGCAGGCCTTCTTGCCTTGACGTTGCTGGGTTGGGCTTTAGCGCTTGGTCCCCTTGGCTTCATGCCGACGTCAACTGTGGCCATTGTCGTCGTCGCCATGATCGCCCGGCGCGAACCTATGTCACGGGCATCAATCCTGTATCATTCCGTCGCTGGCGTGGTTCTGGTGGTTGGGCTGTCGCTTTTACTGAGTGAAGTGCTGAATGTGCGGTTGCCCTAGAGCCGCAACGAAATTCTGATTGATCAACGAGCCACGAGGCTCACTTTGCCGTTTCGACGATCCCAGTCGAGCGCAGCCGATCCATGTCGGCGTCGTCAAAACCCAACCCAATGAGGATGGAGGACGTATCCGAGCCCAAAGCGCGCGGCGCAGTATCGTCCATCTCCCCCTCAATTGTGAACGGCAATCCAGGAAACCCGGCAGGCCCGCGGGTCGCAAAGCGCCGATCCACCGCTGGCGGTAGATTGAGCGCCTCAGCCAGTCCGCGCAGCCGGGAACAGGGAACACCGGCGGCTAGCAGGATTTCTTCCCATTGAGCCGCAGACCTCGACCGCAAAACCGCGGACAGGTCTTCCACCAATGCTGAACGGTTCTCGTCGCGGGCGGTCGGGGCGGCAAAGCGAGGGTCGGTCAACCAATGCGACTGGCCAGTCGCCCGAGCAAGCGCTTGGAACTGCACCTCTTCGTTGACCCCAAGACTGAGGTGTCCGTCCAGGCAAGCGAAAGTCCCCGCAGACGGCGACCGACTGTTCGCTGCATTTCCCCGTGGTTTGGGTTCCGTCCCTGTAATCTGGAAGTCGGTGATGGTGGACGACATAAGCGCGAAGGCGGTCTCCAGCATCGATACATCCACAAAGCTGCCCTGACCGGTCTGCCCGCGAGTCATCAACGCAGACATCACACCCAAGGCCCCGGCCAGCCCGGTGGCATAATCAATGATCGGGGCACCGGTCCGGATCGGCCCCGTTTGGGTCGTGCCTGTCAGGGCCATCAACCCACTGATCGCCTGAATGTTGACGTCATAAGCGGGGGCATTCGCCATCCCATTGCCGCGCCCATATCCCGTCATCGCACAGTGGATCAGACGCGGGTTGATCGAACGCGTGTGTTGTTCTGTGAGTGTCAGCCGTTCAAGCGTCGATGGGCGATGGTTCTCGACGAGCACATCCGCAGAACGGATCAACCGTTCAAACACGTCGCGGCCGTCGTCGGTCTCCAGATCCACGGCGATACACTGCTTGCCCGCCGCTTGCGTTTGGAAGGCCGTGCTCATCCCGCCCGAGGCATGGTCCGTGTCACTTCCGCCCCTGTGGCGCATCGCGTCGCCGCGACCCGGTCGCTCAACCTTGATGACCTCCGCACCCAATTGGCCAAGGTAATAGGCGCAGGCCGGTCCGGCCAGAACATGCGTCCAGTCAATGACCCGGATGCCTTTGAGCGGTGCGTCCATCATGCGCTCTCCAGTGCAACGGCGCGGGACTGCTTTTTTAAGCTCCGCAACCGCGCCAACATCGCAGCAATGCCGATCAGAAGGAACGCCAGCGCGATTGGCCGGGTCACGAAAATCATCAACCCGTGGTCGCTCAAGAGAAGAGCTTGCCGAAATGCCTCCTCCGCACCACCCGCCAAGACAAATGAAATCACAAATGCCGCAGGGTTGAACTGCAGCTTGCGCATCGCCCATCCGGCAAAGCCTGCTGCTACCATGACGTAAACATCAAACAAGTTTCCGCGCGACGTATAGGCCGCAACAAACGAAGTCAGAAAGATGATCGGATAAAGAACCTGCGTCGGAATGCGCGTGATGAACCGTCCGACAAAGGCCGCACCGTAATACCCGACTACGCCATACATCGCGATACCAATCAGACCGCAGGCGAACAGGGCAAAAACCAGATCCCGACTGGTCAGAAACATCGTCGGACCGATCTGAATCCCGTGGATCAGGAAGACCCCGATCAGGATCGCGCCAATGGTTGATCCGGGAATGCCGAGCGTCAGCAAGGGTGCCATCGACGGCCCGCTGACCGCATTGTTGGCAGCCTCCGGTGCGGCGATCCCCTCCAGCGCGCCTTTACCCCAGTCATCGGGGTTCTTCGCACGGCGTTTGCCTTCGCCGTAAGCCACGAACGCAGCGATGGCGGACCCCAGGCCAGGCAATATTCCAATGAAAGACCCGATTAAGGAAGAGCGTATGACATGTGGCAAGCACGGTTTGTATTCCGCCCAGCTCAGCCCATTGCGTGCCGCGTCACCGTCATCGGTGGGTACCAATTCTGCTTTGCCGCCCGGGTTCTCGATCTGAGTGAAAACCTCGCCCAGAACAAAGATGCCAATCATCAGCGGCACCAGCGAGATACCATTGGTCAGATCAAAACTGCCGAAGGTGAATCGCTCGGTCGAGCTGATCGGATCAAGGCCTATCATAGCCACAAGGATGCCGAGTGCCGCAGATGCCAGCCCGCGCGTCACCGATTTGCCGATCACTGATCCGATGACGATGAAGGCCGCGAAATAGACCGCGAACAATTCGGGTGGACCAAGCTTCAGCGCTACAGCCGCGATCCACGCCACGCCAATGATCAATAGGATCTCGCCGGTGAAGTCCCCAATCACCGAAGAGACTGTCGCTACCTTCATCGCCTTTCCGGCCTTGCCATGTCGTGCCAGCGGATAGCCGTCCAATTGAGTTGCAGCAGACGCGGCGGTACCGGGCGTGTTAAACAAGATCGCGGCGATGGATCCACCATAGCGGCCCGATTTCCCGATCACATAGAGAAACGCCAGCGCGGGCAAGGGCTCCATATAGTACGTAAGCGGCAGCAGCATCGCAATCGCGGCAGAGGCCGTCAGGCCTGGAATGGCCCCAACGATCATGCCGACGATGGCCGCCAAAAAGACCCAGCCCAACAGGATGGGGTCGCTCAAGGCTGTGACAAGGCCAGCGAAGATGTCCATCGCTCAGTACCCTCCGATCACGTCAAGCAGATCGAACCAGCGGCCCAGCGGTGGAAAAACTCCCAACAGACCAAAGAAGATACCGTGATAAACGGCCGGGCAAAGGACCGCCGCCGTCGCCAGACCAATCGGGTTGCGAACACCGAAGATGTAAAGGGCGAGCGGCGCTGCCAAGGCCGTGCTGATCAGATATCCAAAGACTGAGATCGACCACACGTAGACCACTGACAGCACTAGAAGGGCCGCAATTGCCGGAAGGGACCGCCTGCCGATGGTGGGCGCGGGCTTTGCGCCCCACAGCTCGGCAAATCCCAAAAGCAGCAGCGCAGCGGACCCACCTAGCGGGAAGTACCGCGCACCCCACCGTCCGTATTGATCCAGCCCGATCCCAAAGCTCGTGAGCATGGCGCCAATCCCAAGCAGGATCAGCGTCACGCCAACGGCCCGTGAGGCGGAAGCAGCCTTTGACGACATTGAGCCTTATCCTTCGGACCTCAATGCATTGATCACAGGCTGGGTCTCTTCCTGCATCTGTCGCAACAGGGCGGTCGTGTCCGCGCCATTCAAGAAGGCCGGAACGTTGCCCCGCTCGCGCATCAAGTCCGCAAACTGTTGTGTTTCGGTGATTGCTTTCAATGCAGCTTCCATCCCACCGATGATCTCAGGGTCCGTTCCCTTTGGAGCAAAGAACACTATGGGCGAGGAAACAGCAACATAGTCGAACCCAAGTTCTGCCAGGGTCGGCACGTCGTCGCGGATGGCATCGCGTTCCGGTGCGGCCAGAGCCAGCACCCTCAATTCATTCTCGAACCCAGCGGCCTGTTGGATACCCACAAAAGCGAAATCAACCTGTTCGCCGATGACCGCGGCGCGGGTCGGGCCACCGCCCTTGAACGGTACGTCCTGCGCTTCAAGACCGTTGCGGTTCAGGAAGCTTTGGCCGGCAACCTGGTGGAACCCGCCGCGTCCATTGTGAGCCCACCGCAATGCGCCGGGATTGGCTCGCGCCGCGTCAACCAGATCCTGCACACTTTGGAACGGGCTGTTTGCCGGAACAATCACAGCCGGGGTCAAGTTTCCGATCTGGGCGATAATTTCAAAGCTGTCGAACGGGTTCACATCCGTTTCGCGCAGCATCGAGGTCAGCAGGAACGACCCAGAAGAGGTCACCATCATCGTATTGCCATCTGGCCGCGCTGCGGCGGCTTCAGTCGCACCGGCAATTCCAGACGATCCCGGCTTGTTCACGATGACAATCGGCACCGGAAGAATGCCATCGGCCGAGGCAGCGGCGGCACGGGCCAAGGCATCAGTGCCGCCACCTGCCGAATATGGCAGGATTGCATTGATTGGGCGCCGTGGCACCCATTCCGCCAGCGCCGGGCCCGCAGCCAGTAGGGCAGAAGCTGACAGGCCCGTCTTGATGAAGTTGCGTCTTTTCATGATGTCCTCCCACAGACGTCGACACCCGTCTTCGCGGCGTCGTTCAAGTTCTCGCTGGAACTTAGCAAAGGGCTCAGCATATAAAAAACGCAATTAACGGATCTATGAATCGAAAAAGTCGAACAATGAACATACGGTCCTTGCGCATCTTCGTGTACGTCATGGAAGAGGGCACCCTCGCACGTGCTGCTGATCGCATGCATCTCAGCCAATCAGCCGCGAGCCGGCAACTCGGACTGCTAGAAGAGGAGTTTGATATCAGTCTGTTCAGCCGCGATCAGAAGCGTCTGATCCCGACGACTCAGGCCGAAGTCTTCTATCCGGAAGCGCTGAGTTTGCTCGCCCAGATTGATGACCTACCTGCCGTTTTTGGTCAGATCAAAAAGGACGTGCGCAGTCCGCTTCGTATTGTGTCCCAGACTCGGATTGCGAATGGTCTTGTGCTTCCGGCAATCGCGGAATTCGCCGAGACTAACCCCGACCAACCAGTCAAGTTGGAAATCATGTTGCGGCGGGACCTCGGACGCCGGATCATGAACCAACGCTTTGATATGTGTGTTTCGGCCCTGCCGTTGCCCGTAGAAAAGCTAGACCCGATACGGCTGGGGGCCACTGCGCTTTGCATTGCGCTGGCGCGCGCGCACCCACTGGCAAAGCGCAGCTGCCTCGGATCGGAAGACTTGCGCGGTGTCCCCTACATCGCGCTTGATGACTCGACGGTGCTACGCCGACTCATTGATCGGAATGTCGCAGGACTGGACATGCCAGCTTATGAGGTATCTGTGGGTACAGCGGCCTATCGGCTGGTCCATCAGGGTCTTGGTTTCGCGTTCGCCGATCCGATATCGATTGATCCTGAACTGGTGGATGGGATCACCTTGATCCCATGGAAGCAGGAACTCCTCATCGAATTCGGTTACTTCGTCGCAGAGCGACAGGTGGCAGAGCAATCCGCGCATGCTTTTGGCGAAATTCTGAAGCGGCATTTCACCTATAAATCCGGTGAAGTTAAGAAACCGCGAATCTAAGGGGTGCTGTCGATTCTGGTCGTCCTGCCTGTTGCCGAAAGCGCTCATTGGACCTGTAGAGGCTATCGGCTGCGCAGTTCGCGGACTGTGAGCTTGGCCAGGTCTGAAATTTTTGGTCTAGCGAAAGGTGGCAATGCAGACTGCGGATGCAGCATCCGAGCGGTGTCTTGAGAGTCCGCTAAGGGCCATCTTCGAAGAGCCTTCAGCTGAGCCAATGTCAATGCTACCCAGGCGCTGACGGCAGGAGTTAGCTCAAAATCAAAGAAGCTTCGGAAGTGAAGAGGGTCTTCACTGCGGCGTTGGTTCCATTAAACAAACCACCGGACTTTGAGTTGATTGCCTTACTTGCCCAACAATTGGCGGCAATTTTTACTAGCCGAGTGTGCTTAGTTTGCCTTTGGCCGTCGAACGTCACCACGCAGAAGTCTTCAGACATCCATCGGGTGATCGGAAGGAAGTTTGACTGCGGCCGACCTAGAGCCTTTTCCTGAGCTGGGCATGGCGGCGTCGGCTCACCGGCACCTCCGTTCCGTTTTCGAGCACACAGGCATAGGCGCTACCGACACGCTTAACTCTTTTGATATGCCGGAACCTGACCCAGTGCGACCGGTGGCACTGCATCCCCCGAAACTCCTTGAGCGCTTCGACACAGTCCGAGAACGCCAGCTTCATCGTGGCTATTCCCTCGGTTGTCACCACCGAAACATAGTGGTCTTGCGCTTCGATCCTGACCAGATCGTCGCCCAGTTTATGTGGAACCGGGATCGCGCTGCGCAGTGCTGGTTCTGGTGCCAGGCGAGAGAGTATGGCGTGGCGCTGTTGCTTGGCCATCTCTGCCGCCCGATAGGCGAACACGGCCATTATGGCTGACAGGCCCACCGACGGCGGCGCGACATTCAGCAATTCCTCAACGTAGCGCCTACTGAACCCTGCATTGATCAGGCTATCGTCCGGCTTTTCACCGAGAAGGACATCGAGAGCCATTGAGAACGGTGCAAGCAATAGAGGCAGGAAACAAATTGCAACGACCAGAGGCCACGGCATTCGAAGCCCGGACAGTGCCACCAACGTTGCCGTGCCCATCAACAGAACCGCTGCAAGAAAAAGATGTGTGATCCAGTGCAGAACCGCCACCCAGAAAGGCATCCCGGAGGTCACGGAAGGATCGAAGCTGGTGATCACCAGTCCGCCCACAACCGCGAAGGCAAGGCAATGATGCGCCAACTGGCGCCAGGACAGGTCACCCGAGCCAAGAACACTCAGCAGGTTTGACCTTAAACCGTCGGATGCGAAGCCGGTACGACCTTCCGGATCTTTCATTTACCCCACCTCGCTCAACGCGACTCATTCAACCGTTGGTAGGGCGCAATCCCCTCAACATAAACGTGCAATTCGCGAACGGTCATAATACGACCGCTGGCGCACCAATCGTTGCCATTCGCGAATTTCCTTATCACGTTCGTGAACCGGCCCTTCAAAATCTTCGACACCCAAGCTGTCTGTTGGCCGTCATGCGCGCCGATGAAGTTGCCGCGCATTTTGAAACAGAAAAAGGACATTCCAATGTCGGACATTCACAGAGCGTTGTCAGTCTTTCCCATGGCACTTGCGGGCCTGGTGCTTTGCCCCACAGGGGTCCTCGCGCAGGATCGCGAAAGAGATTTCACCGGTATGGTTGGGGTCGGCGTCAGCTCCGGTCCCGAATTCTCTGGTTCTGACGAGACCTCGACCCAGTCTTTTCCCGTCATTGATCTCGTTTGGCGCGACCGCTTCTTTCTGAACCAGCGGGGCCTTGGTGTTTTTGCCTTGCGGAACAGAGGGGCGGGCGATCTCACTCTTGGTTTTGCGATTGGCTATGATTTTGACGAGCGCCTTGTCGAGGATGATGAACGGCTCAGAGGATTGCGCGATGTCGAGGCAGGCGGGCTGGTTACCGCGTTTCTGGAGTATGACCTTGGGATTGCCGATCTGGAGTTTGAGCTGAGCCAAGGCATAAGCAGTGACGGCCACGAGGGGACCCGCGCCACGTTTGGTGCAGAGTTTTCAGCACCGTTAGGGGATCGCCTTAGAGTGTCTGCAAAGCCGTTTATCGTATGGTCTGACGGCTCCTATGCGGACGCATTCTATGGAGTAACCGCTGCCGAAGCTGCTTCTTCGAGATTTGCTGCATTCGATGCAGGCTCCGGCTTTGAACGTGTAGGACTTGAATTGACCGCCTCCTACAGCCTGACCGAACGCACGGGGGTCTTCCTCGGCATCGAGCACTCACGGTTGCTGGGCGACGCCAAGGACAGCCCGATCACCTTCGACGATGGGCAAACCGAGATTTCAACCGGCGTCTTCTTCCGCTTCTGAACACCGCTTTGACCAAAATGGCTTTGCTCGGGCCTGAGCGCGCAGCCCATGTCCGAGCACCCAAACACCCATGAGGTTTGAAATGAAAACTGTCATCTACCTTCCCGCCCTGATCGTCACGATCTGCATCGGTTTAGTTTTCTCTATTCGCGACGATCCCGCCCGCACGAATCCGATCTCGGCGGAGAATGCGCCTCTGGTGCCCGGAGTGCTCCCAGTCAGTGAGGCAATCACCCTTGCCCAGACGCACGCCGGTGTTCAGTTGTTGGTAACTGGATTGGCCGACGGGCTGATTATGGCGATTGATTTGACAAACCACGGTGCACAGCCTGACGCTGATCTCTTCGACACACTTGCAGCGGTGGGCGAAACGCACTTGACCAAGCTTTACATGGAAGCGAACAGCGCGTCGGGAACCGGTCTTGCGGAAAGCTATACACTCGCCGAACTCGCATCAGCTGCCGGGGACGGAGACCGACACCTGTCTTCGGGTACGAATTTCCCCGAACACGCAGAAGAAACAAACAGTCAGTCCGTGTTTGCCTTCCCGAAATTCGGCCCGCCCTCTCCACCCGTTACCACTGTCGTCCAAAGGGAAGGCATGTTGCTTGATTACGAAGTCGAGCTTTGCATTCGGTTCGACAGGGACATCACAACGGTCGAGGATTTCGACGAAGCGCGCAAAGGGTTCTTTCTGTGCGCTGATTTCACGGACCGCGCCGTGCTGTCGAGAATGATCGACGTGGACAATTTCGATTCCGGCTCAGGGTTCAGCGATGCCAAGAGCGGTTCTGATTTCTTTCCCACTGGCCCCTTTCTGGTGATCCCCACAGATTGGGAGCGCTTCGTTGCGACGGAGCGTATCACGACGCATCGGGGTGACGCCTTGCGGCAGGATGCACGTGGGGGCGAGATGATCCTCAACTTTCGTCAGCTTATCGAGAAGGCGTTGAGTGATCTTGAGTCAGAACGCTTCGTCTTTCGCGGTCGGCATTTTCACTTACTTCAAGACAAGAGACTGGCACGCGGACAAGCGCTTATGTCCGGCACAGCCGAAGGGGTGATCTTTATGCCTCCAAGCTCGTTGCAGATCGCCCGAGGCGCATTGCAATACGTCCTGAGCGGTGGCTTTCTGACGGGCCAGTCTGGATACGACGGTGTCGTGGAGGCCTTCATCCGCGAAGAGCTAAGTGCGGGCCGGTTTTTGCAGCCGGGCGAGGTGATCAGATACTCGTCATCATCAATGGGCGAGATATCCATCACCGTCGTAAGCGAGAACGAGAATGAAGTCGCCCTAAATGGCGTTGGTGGGCCATGATGAAAAATTGGCAGTGTGCGTCCAAAGTTTGCCGCACCGAGGTTCATCCGAGCGCGCGCGACGAAGACGGCTCATCACTCTTCTTGGTTGGTACACGACATTGCTTCCTCGACGTGTGAGATCTGAAGATATCGGCGTCCCTTTGCGGGACGGCGCAACATCAATAGCGACTTCTTCCATTGGGGGCGGTCGCCAAATGAAACGTCCGGCAAGTCGTTGGTTCACCAACAGGCAAACCACCGATGTTGCGCCGGTCGTTTTTGTCAGTACCAGGCTTGCGGACAAAGACTGGGCTGCGAGCACAGTCGAAATCGAGCATATTTGGCGGGTTAGTGCTTGCAGGGACCCTTGCAAAGTGCGCGAACGAAGCCGTCAGCTGGTCTCAAGGTGGTACTTGAGAAAGTTGGCTCCATCGTAAGTGACCTCGCCGACGTGCCTTGCACCCAGCCTCTTAAGTGCGCCCAAATTCTGACGGGATGGCGGCATGAGAAACGTGACGTATGGGATGCGGTCATCGGCAATGGCAAATTCAATCGCCTTCTTTGCAATACGAGCACCAAGGCCAAAGGAGTCCGGCCGCAAGACCAGGCCGAAATCCCATTCATCACCTTCCCTCTGAAAACCGCCCCATCCGACGTACCGACCATCGGCGAAGAAAGCCCAGTGCCCAAGGCCATCGCGCGCCCAGCACTCTTCCTTGTTAGCAATAAATTTCGCCGCCACGTTGGCGTCCCAATCCATAGAAAGGAGGGGCATGTGTTCCGCCATACGTGGATCGGACATGTGGGCTGCTATCGTTGTTGGCTCAACTTCGTGCAACCGGGCAAATGTTATCTTACGTTGCAATCTAGTGTCTCTTGACCAGGGGATTGTTGTGTAAGCACGCGCTCCAGACCGTCGTTGCAACGTAACATGAACCAGAGCCCGAACATTTGTAGTTTTGATTTTGACGACTAAACCAAGTCGGCACCGGGAACTCCGCTGCAACTACGAGCCCCACCTAAAGTTCTGCCAACTCGTTTTCCAGAGCCTTCCGAAGCAACGGTGCTGTGTCATGCACCCACTGTGGTTCATTGTTCCTCACAATCAGCCAGAATTTCGTACCTTCTTTCCAGAATGTGGCATCAATCAAACCCGGCTCTTTCTTGTGTCTCTTGAAGTGCCAGTGAACGGAGTTGGGGTACTTGTTGCGCGAATAACCTCCGATATGCGAGATGTATGATCCGGTTCCAATCGCGGCGCGCTCCACAACTCTCAGCATCTTTTTCTTCGTCATGTCGTCATCAATGCTGATCTCAAGATCATATGATTTCTTTTCTTTCACCACGCTTTAACCTCTTGGACGTCTCCGCCGCGCAGCCGATTATGACTTTGTTGGCGGTTCTGGTTCGGTGAGAATGGATCTTTAGCCGCGTAGAGCCGCGGCGAGGCGTGCCATTTTCACGGACATGCCTCAGACCTGCTTAGCGATTTTGACGGCCTTGAACTCCGCCACTCCTTCGTCCTCCCCATCTGTGAAGCAGGCCACTGTGACGGGGTCCGGCCTGTCCGGGAAATGGTAGACCGCGTTGACGCTGAACGGTCCTCCTCCTGAATGTCCGATGGCCCTCCCAATTTCGCCAACCTCGCCAGACATCAATCCAAGCGCATAGCCACATTCTGTCCAGGGCCGCCCAGGAATTGTTCCGCCGATGACATGGCGAACAAGCATTTCGCGACGGGTGTCGGCACGAAGCAGCTGACCATGAAAGAGAGCATGCAAAAGATGCGCTGCATCCGAAACAGAACCGATTAGGCAGCCGTGAAAGACCCAACGTGGATCATAGCCGTCAGCAGCATCCCATTTCAGAGAAGCCGTTTGTTCGGGCGTCTCCCAATACTTCACGCTCCGCAGACCTAGGGGCTGACACAGGAGGTCCGAAATCACTCTGCCAATTGGCATACCGGTGGTCTCTTCTATCAATTCGCGAACGTACCGGTAGCCGATGTTGGAATAGGACCAGCCCTTATCAGGATCGAAAAGCATGCCCTGGGCCATTGCCGCTTCCATCAGCTTCTGGCGCGACCAAGGTTCCTCCTTTCCTGCGACCGCCGCACGATATGTTTTCAGAGGCTCGTAGTCCGGCAAGCCCGAAGTGTGCTGCAGCAGTTGACGAAGGGTAAATGGCTGACCCGGCACGAGGGCGTCCAGGCTCAAGTAAGAAGCTTCTACAAGCTTAAGCGCGCAAATTGAGATAGCCGTCTTTGTGAAGCTCCAGTAGGGGAACAGCGCTCCGGAAGGGCTATACCCGTCCTCGCGACCTTGGGTGGTAATCCAATGGTGGTATATTGGCTGTGAGTTCATCGAATGTGGGCCAATCTTCATTTTGAGTTGGTCAGCACGACTTTGCCGACAAGGCCACCCGCTTCGAGCATTGAATGGGCCCGGGTTGCCTCAGACATGGGCACCTCTGCTGCGATGGCCGGATATAGACGACCCGCTGCGGTCTTCTCCAGTAGGTCCGTCAGCGTATCCCTATACCAGTCGAGGTTTTTTGCCGGAAAACTCAACATGCTCGGCGACATTGGCACGCTCACACCATTTGGCGAAAGCGCCACCGTACCGGCGGTCAACAGACTGAGCGGAATGATTGCAGCGCCGGATTTATATATGGATGCCATTCCCAGCATGACCAACCGTCCCCCGCGCCTGAGGCATCGGCTTGATCGCCAAAGCTGGCGGGGTCCGCCAACGACATCGATCACGACATCCACCCCATCATTGGTCAAATCTTGGATACGACGGACAAAATTTTCGGTTTTGTAGTTGATGGGGACAGCGCCATTTCCAGCAATGAAGTCACTGGATTCATCACTGCCAGTGCCGAACATTTGGAACCCGGCTAAGCGGCCAAGTTGCAGAAGCGCTGAACCAAGCCCACCAGCTGCACCATGGATCAAAAGCCGCTCGCCGGGACGCACCTTGGCTGTCTTCTCCAGCACAAGCGATGCCGTGAGGTAGTTGGTTATGATCGCGGCCGCTGTGACAGACTCAACGCCATCCGGCACTGGAACCAGTGTTTCAGCCGGGCGGATGATCATCTCCGAGTAGCCGCCGCCTTGTCCGAACGTCCAGCCAGCAACCCTTTGGCCTTTGGTGAAACTGGTTACATCCGGCCCGGTCGCGTCTACAATGCCAACAAAATCTTCGCCAGGCGTGTATGGCGGTTTGGTGAACCCAAAGAACCAGTGGCCGCGTATCATGAGATCGAAACCGGATACGCCAGCAGCTTCGACGCGGACGCGCACTTCTCCAGTGGCAGGCGCGCGGACTTGAACCGGCGTCCAAGAAAGGACGTCTGGCGGCCCGCGACGCTGAACAATAATGCGATGACCTTTAAAGGAATTCATTGGGTAGCCCCCTCTCTTGTCTATGCAAATGCGGTATTCGGATGATCCGAAACTTCGCCAGCGGCAGGCGCTGCGAACCCACCGGACGTGCTCAAGGGATGCCGCAGCGCAAGAAGCTGCATCGGATTGGACTCCTCATTTTTTGGGACGGTGCAAGAAGGCTCAGCGGAAAGAAGGGTGTCGCGCCACTATTGGGAAAGGCATTCTTTCAGAAGATCGAATACCAACCTGATGCGACGACTTGTGTGTAGCTCTCGGTGCGCAACCAGCCAGTTTGGTATTTTGAAGGGCTCAATGTCGGTCAGCACCGGTCCAAATTCCGGGAACCTGGCTGCGATGCGGTCTGTCATGATCGCGATGCAATGTCCTTGACGCGCGATCTCCAATTCAACGACCTGCGAGCGCGAGACATACCTAAAATTCTGCCTTGTCAGCTTGAGCCCAAGTGTCTGAAAGTGTGCAAGCATGCCTTCTGCATCACCAAAGCTGACGAATTGGTGCTGCGAATGGTCTTCGTCCAGCTCGGGCTCGCCATATGAATCTGTGTACTTGGAGACGACGAAAAAACGTGCCGGGTCTTCACAGACAAGCTTGGCGAGGAGATCCGGTTCTTCCGGCCGAGCATGGCGGATTGCAATGTCAGCCTGTCGAAGAAGCAGATCACTGACATTGTTATCCGCCACGATATCCAACTCCAGATTGGGCGCGACCAATTGCAATTGGTCGAGCATTGGTGGCAGCACATAAGCCGCGGTCATGTCTGTAGCCGATATGCGAACCAGACCCTCGATGGTTTGAGATTGACCAGACGCGGCTAGCGACATCATGTTGGCGCCGTCTGCCATGGTTCTTACGTGATCCAACAGGTTCAATCCGGTTGGCGTGAGGGACACAGATCGCCCAGAACGCTCAAACAGGATCACTTCTAAGTTCTTCTCCAGAGCTGCAATCTGTCTTGTGATCGTAGGTTGTGTGACACCCAGAACTGCTGCCGCAGCAGAAAGAGAGCGCTCTTCTGCGACCGCAAGGAATGCCCGGGCCTGGTTCCAGTCGAAAGAGATCGAGTTCCAATTCATGGGCAAACATATACACCCGGTTTTTGCATAAAAAACCGACGTGTATCCACAGTATACCAACAAAAAACGTATAGATGCCGCTTCGATATAGAGAGATGTGTCCCTGCGTAGAGCAAACCCACCCCGATATGATCCCGCGCCACTTGGCAGAGTGTCCTTGGGGCAACCGGCAGGACAAAGGTATCTCGGCCCGCAGTTTTGCCTCTCAAAAAACTCCGGTTGTCAGGATGATCTGCTAATGCTGAGTTTGTTCCCGTCCGGGTCTCGAAAATCGCCGCCGCAGAAGTTCCGACCGCGTCTGCCAGGAGCCCCTTCGTCAGTTGCGCCATGTTCAAGTGCGATGGCATGGACAGTGTCGACATGACTGCTGTCGCTGGCAGCGAGCGCAATCATTGTGCCGTTGCCATGGGAAGCCGGCTGTCCGTCATAGGGGTAGGTGACTATTATCATCGGCTTGCCCGTTCCGAAACTATAGCCGATCATGTTTCCAAGGCTGTAGGCGCGGGTGCCCTTGATTGCGCCAAGCACGGCATCGAAAAAGATTGCCGAAGCAGTAAGGTCTCTAGTACCGATCACTACATAGTTGATCATGATTTCTCTATTGCGTGACGAATTTGCAGGCGATGAACGCGCCAACAATCGATTTCCGAGAAAGGGTTCAAGAAGGACCGCTCAAGCAATCATTTGGGATGGGTAGCGGCGACTGGCACAAAGACAATGGCCCTCCCCTGCCTCGGCAGACCTTCCACCTATCATTAAAATGCTGCGTTCATAGCCCGCATGGCTGCCAGTGCTCAGTTTTGGCACGATCCGAGGTCTGGACCCGGGCAGAAAGCGAACCTTGCTGCCAGAGAAGCTAACGGCTGGTTTGCCTCACGATGCGTGAGTTGTAGTGGATCAGGGTTTCGGCAGCGCAGCGAAAGTCCGGTTTGGAGGGCCGCACTGCAGCAACTATCTTTAGGGGCGAACGGCAGGATTGGGCCGTTTTCCGTTAAACGGATGTTTCTCAAGTGTGAGACGGACGTGGTTGGTCGGTGTTTGTGAGCGTCAGGCCGATCCCGGTACCTGTGTTTCGACATCCGCAAGTTTTCAGGTCTTATTTGGGGATTTGCGGAATGGTCTGGCGTCTCCGCCTTTGCCGCGCTTGCTTCGCGAGGGCTGCCCGTTTCTGGCCTTGCCCTTTGACGCGTGCTGCGCTTTTCCGGGCTTCGACCACTTGGACTCGTCCGCAGAATTTTCGGCTCGGTTTTTCTGTCTGGCCGGTTTCGGGGTCGCCTTTCCTGGCCCCGTACCTTCGCCCGGCTTTTTCGGTGCCGCGTCCTGTGGCCTTTTGCCTTTGCCTCGATGGATGTCGGGTGTCTTTTTGGGTGGCTGGCTTTTGGGCTTTGCGCGCCTGGGCGCCGCTTTGGCAGTTTTTTCTGCCTGTTCGGCCGATTTCACGGGTTTTGATCGCACATCAGCGCGGTTTCTGGGCTGGCCCCGATGAGCCTGCGACGGTCGCGGCTCGGCAGGCGGCCCCTTGGGCGAAGCATCGAAATCCGGAACGCCCGTCAATTCCGTCAGGGTTGCTCCCTGTTCGATGACCAGACCCTCACCCAGTTCTTGTTTCATTGCCGTGACGGCGTCACTGGCGATCTCAACAAAGGTTTCATGGTACTGGACATGAATGGCGCCGATCGCATTTTTGGCCAGCCCGGCATTGCGACACAGCATGGGCAGCAGCCAGCGCGGCTCTGCCCGTTGCTTGCGCCCCAATGACAACGAAAACCACGTGCTTGGGCCAAAGTCGGCGGGATTTGACATGGGGCTTTTGCCGGGCTTTGGCGCTGCGCCCAGGATCTCGGGGGCCGAGTTCTGCTCGCGGTAAAGGCGCAGATAGGCCGCTGCCACCTGTTCGGGCGTTCTTCCCGCGAGCAGACGTTCGACGAACGCGGTCTCTTCGGCGCTAAGCGGCTCCCTCAGAGCGGGGTCGGCGATGATGCGCTCCTCTTCCCGTTCAAGGACCTCTTCCGCAGAGGGTGGTGCTCGCCATGTTGCATCTAGCTTTGCCGTCTTGAGCAACCTTTGCGCTTTGGACCGATGCCGCCCAGGTACGATCAGGATTGACTGGCCTTTGCGACCTGCGCGGCCCGTCCGGCCAGACCGATGAAGCAGCGTTTCGGCATTTGACGGCAGATCCGCGTGGATCACCAATTCCAGGCCAGGAAGATCAATGCCGCGCGCCGCGACATCGGTGGCCACACATACTTGCGCGCGGCCGTCCCGTAGCGCCTGCATCGCATTGCCGCGCTCTGCCTGGCTGAGTTCGCCAGACAGCGAGACGACCTTGAATCCTCGGTTGGAAAATTTCGCCGTCAGACGGGCCACCATGGCGCGGGTATTGGCAAAGACAATCGAGGTTTGAGCATCGTGAAAGCACAGCAGATTGATGATCGCCTTTTCGATATCCGACGGCGCGACGTTCAACGCACTATAGGAAATGTCGGCATGCTGCGCCTCTGTGCTGCCGATCTTGAGGCGGCGCGCGTCCTCTTTCTGATAGGTTTGTGCAAGCTTGGCGATGCCCCGCGGAACAGTGGCCGAAAACATCAATGTCCGCCGGGTCGCCGGGATCTGATCTAGGATGAATTCAAGATCCTCGGCAAAGCCCATATCCAGCATCTCGTCGGCTTCATCCAGAACGACAGCGCGTACATCGCTAAGGTCAAGGGCGCCGCGCGTGGCGTGATCGCGCAACCGCCCGGGGGTTGCGACCACGACGTGCGCGCCGCGCTCCAACGCCCGGCGTTCCGTTCGGGTATCCATGCCGCCCACTGCTGACGCGGTCACAATTCCTGCCTGTTCAAAAAGCCAATCGAACTCTCGGCGCACTTGCAGCGCCAATTCTCGCGTTGGCGCGATAATGACAGCAAGCGGTGCCGCCGGCCGCCCAAATCTACCTTTCTCATCAAGAAGATCATGGACGATGCACGGGCCGAAGCCTATCTAGCCCCCTGTTACTGGGCCACTGATCTGGCTTTCTCTAATAGGGTTTCCGGC
>NZ_JBYNDP010000165.1:0-6768 GCF_059783535.1 Tateyamaria sp.
TCGGGCAGAAACACCATCGCAACAACGATGATACCGATGCCACCCAGCCATTGCAGGATACCGCGCCACAGCAGCAAACCCTTGGGCAGCTCTTCCAACCCTGACAAAACGGTCGACCCGGTTGTGGTCAGGCCAGACATCGCCTCAAAGAAGGCATCTACAAAGCGGGCTTCGGTTGCGCCGAAAAAGAAGGGCAATGCGCCAAAAATGGGCAGCGCAAGCCAGACACCTGTGGTCAGAAGAAAGGTTTGCTGAATGGTCAGCCCCTGCCGAAGACCATTCTGGCAACTGAGTGCGATCATGCCACCAACAAGGATGGTGATCAGGGCACATTCAGCAAAGACCGGCCAATGCCCACGCCCCTCGGCCAGATCGACCAGCATGGGCAGGATCATGGCCAGCCCAAGCACAGCCACAAGCAGGCCAATCACATATCCAACAGGGCGCACGTCGATCATCGCGCTCAGCGTTGGCGGGCCGCACGGGCGGTGTCAAGCATGTGACACCGCGCCGTCGGGTCAGTCTGTAAACGACCCGGGGCCGTACCGGGCCGGATTGACGTTTACAGATGCATCATGTCGCGGAACACATAGGCCGCGATATCGTCGCGGCGCAGGTTCATTGCGGCCAGCTCTTCGTCCGTTTTGGCATTCAGGGCTTCAATGCGTTTAAAGCGGCTCTCCGCAGCGGCCGACATGGCGGCGGAGTGGCCCAGAGCAACGAAGAAATCGGTAATCCGGTCGACGATCGCGCTCAGAATAGAAGTGTTGGAGTGGGTGACATAAGCCATTGGGATACCTCGCATATCATGCGTTAAACTGTGTCCTCCCGTTGACTGGAACATAGGCGCCCAACCGCAAAAACACCAATGCCGATACTGCATGGCCGCCTTGCGCAATTGTAGGCTGTAAGGCGGGGGTGTCCCCCGCCGAAACGGAAAAGGCGCGCCTGAAACAGCGCGCCTTTATGCAGCGTAAGGCGGAGGTGTCCTCCGCCCAGCCGACCGTCAGCCGACGTGGAAAAGGGTCTGGAACAAACGCGGGTCGATACTGTCGCCCGCAAACGTATCCCCTTCGGTCAGGACCGATACAGCGTCATGGCTGTGCAGGCTTTCCTGGTGGCTGGCCACCACGCGGAAATCCCCGATGCGCACATCGGCCAAAAGCTGTTCACTGAACAGGCGGGCGGCATCCTCGACAAAGATCGGGTTGGCCGCGTTCAACTCGGCAAAGGCCTGTTCATCTTCACGCTTGACCATCACTTGCGTCTCGGTCGGAACGGCACGACGGCACGCATCGATCAGGTCCTCGAACCACAGCGTGTCCGCATCATCCTCAAGGGCGACAGAGATACGTGCAACCGACCGTTGCGAATGGGGCGTCGCCAACTGCCCGCGGGTCGCACGAGCGTGCTCACTCAATTCCAAGGAACATGGACAAGTCGACGAATAGACATAGTCAAGATGCACGATGCGCTTGCGCACGCCCGCCTGCTCGACCAATTCCAGCGCGATGTCGTAGTATTGATACCCAGACAAGCCAGACCGCAGGCTTTCAACCTGCACCGGCATGCTGAACCGCATTTGAATACGCGCGTCAAAGCTATCGAGATCAGCCTTGTAATCGTCCAAAGCCGCCTCGATCACCCCAAAGGAAAACGTCGCTTCGGCATGTTTGTAGAAGGACCGCATGATGCGGGACATGTTGATGCCCTTCTTGTCGGCCTCAAGGCTGACCGTGCCCGTCACGGACGTTTCCAACGTCAGGGGCGCGCCGTCACGACTCTCAATGCGCAATGGCAGACGGAAATTCGAGATGCCCACATGCTGGATACGTGTCTTTGCCCCCCGGATCAGGCTGGATGGCCCGTTTTGCAGGTCTGGCAACGTGTCCTTGTATCCTTCGTCCACGTTGAACCCGTCGGGGTATTCGCGGGAAAAGGCCGGGTACTCGACTCCATCGCTGCCCGGCACAAGCCGCGCGACCGATGGGTCGAGTTCGATAATGTCAGTTGTTGTGGCGTTCTTGGCCCAGCGGCGGAGTAGATCCAGTGCTGCTTCGGCCTCGTCACGTTCGGGTATTGCGGTGATGTCGGGCGTATGAATGTTCATAAAGTAGCCCCCCTTTCTGTCTGCGTGCCAAAGGTAGGTAAGCCGCCTTTGGCACATTTCCAATATTGCTAACAGTTACGTGTGAACCTGCAACATGGATGACAATTAAAAGGGGGCGATGTCAGGTTTTGGCACCATCGCCCATTTGTGCATTATTGTGCCTTTTCCAAGGCTTGTAGGATATCCGCAACCAGATCATCACCATGCTCGATCCCCACGGACATGCGCACAAGACCGGGTGTAATGCCCAGCGCGTCCTTCTGATCCTGCGGCAAACGCTGGTGCGTCGTTGTCGCCGGATGGGTGAGAATCGACTTGGCGTCGCCGAGGTTGTTCGAGATCACGGGGATCGTCAGGGCGTTGAGGAAACGGAACGCAGCCTCCTGCCCGCCGGCAAGATCGAGCGACAGGACCGTCCCCCCGGCCCCGCCCATCTGGCGCGCGACCAAATCATGCTGTGCGTGGCTGGAATGACCCGGATAAATCACGCGCTCCAGTGCATCATGCCCTTGCAACGCCTCGGCCAATTGCAAGGCAGACGCGGCCTGCGCACGCACGCGCAACTCCAGCGTCTCAAGCCCCTTCAACATCACCCAAGCCGTGAACGGCGACATCGATCCTCCGGTGTGCTTCATGTAGGGTTCAACCGTTTTGCGAATGAACTCCTCGGTCCCAAGGATCACACCACCAAGGGCACGCCCCTGCCCGTCCACGTGTTTCGTTGTGGAATAGATGACAACATCCGCGCCTTCGGCAATCGCGTTGGAAAAGACCGGCGTGGCAAAGACATTATCGACCAGAACCGTCGCGCCCACGGCATGGGCCAGTTCCGATACGGATTTGATGTCGACCACTTCCAGGGTCGGGTTCGAGATGGATTCGAAGAAAACGGCCGTGGTGCCCGGCGTGATCGCTGCGCGCCAAGCCTCAAGATTGGTGCCGTCCACAAACTCGACCTCGACCCCGTAGCGGGTCAACACCTCTTCCAACACGTAAAGGCACGACCCGAACAGTGCCCGCGCCGACACAACCCTGTCCCCGGCCTTCAGCATGGAAATCAAGGCGCCAGACACAGCCGCCATGCCGGAGGCGGTGGCGAAACCGTCCTCGGCCCCTTCAAGCATCGCCATACGCTCTTCGAACATCCGCACTGTCGGGTTGCCGTAGCGGGCATAGATAAACTCGTCCTCGCCTGCTGCCTCGAACCGCTGTGCGGCCTGCTCGGGACTGTCATAGACAAAGCCTTGTGTCAGAAAGATCGCTTCGCTCACCTCGCCATATTGGCTGCGGCGGACGCCGCCATGGACGGCACGGGTGCGGGCATTCCACTTGTCGGACATGTTCAAACTCCATCGCGGGCCTGAAAGGGGTCAGGCCACAAAAAACCCCCAGACGCGGGTCAAGCGAAAGGGGGGCTTTCATCCTGACCTTTTAGCGGAAATGTTTAACGTGGCCCGCAATCCGGTAACAAATCGCCACGTCGGTGGATTACGCCTGCCCGCCGGGGGCGTCAACACCGTCACGGTGCTGTAACTTAAATTTCATGCCTGCGTCATATGCCTAGAGCATAGGAGCCCCACAAAATGTGGTAGGAGGTGCAGCATGCCCATCCTGAGACTGAACGCAGGCCCGGACGGGCTTGTGCTGCATGGCTCTCCGGCCCCGGCCCTGCCCGCCCTGCGAAACGCAGCACGAGGCAGCGGCCCAATTATCATCCTAATCCACGGCTTCAAATACGACCCTGACACACCACGCTTTTGCCCCCATGGTCGTATCTTCGGACGCACACGCCACCCTGAAAGCGTGCACCATACACAGTGGCCACGTCCGTTAGGATTTGCTTGCGGTCATGCGGATGAAGGGTTGGCAGTCGCCTTTGGCTGGCGCGCCCGCGGCAACCTGTGGCGGGCACAACGCTCGGCGTGGGCGGCAGGTGTCGCATTGGCGCAGGCGATCCATACAATCCGCACCGTTGCGCCCTGCCGCCCGATCCACGCCATCACCCATTCCATGGGGTCCGAGGTGATCTTCGAAGCACTGCATCATCTGCCTAACCAAGCCGTACAGCGCATCATCACAATCACAGGCGCAAGCTATGCCAGCGTCGCGCAAGCGGCGATGGAAACGCCAGCAGGCCGGACTGCTGAATTGCTGAATGTGACCAGCCGTGAAAACGACGCGTTCGATGCCATGTTCGAAAAGCTGATCCCCGCGGATGTGCCACAGGACCACGCGATCGGGGCGGGCATTGACCTGCCAAATGCGGTTACGCTGCAATTGGATTGTCCACGCACATTGGCCGCGCTCACCCGGTTTGGGGGCCACATCCACATGCCCAAGCGCCGGGTCTGTCACTGGTCGGGCTATACCCGGCCCGGCGCATTGCAGTTCTATGCCCGTGCTCTGCGTTACCCCGAAGAGCTGGAATTTCAGGCCCTGCAAGACGCCCTCCCGGATGCCTCTGCCCCCCGCTGGTCGCGCATTTTTGCGATGCCGGACAGTCCATCACACTTGCTTGGTTGGCAGAAAACCGCATCATGACCGCCGGACTGCCCGGAGGACTGCATGATCGACCTGTACTATTGGCCCACTCCAAATGGCTGGAAGGTCTCAATTGCGTTGGAAGAATTCAGACTTCCCTACAACGTCCACCTCATCAACATCGGCGCAGGCGATCAGTTCAAACCCGATTTTCTAAAGATCGCCCCAAACAATCGGATGCCCGCTATCACCGACCCTGACGGGCCGGACGGTGCGCCGATCTCAGTCTTTGAAAGCGGCGCGATCCTGCAATATCTGGCGCGCAAGACTGGTCGGTTCGGGGGCAAGTCCGAACGGGAACGAATTGCAGTCGATCAATGGCTGATGTGGCAGATGGGCGGCGTTGGCCCGATGGCAGGTCAAACCCATCACTTTCTAAAGTACGCGCCACAGATGGGGCACGATATTCCCTATGCCAAGGATCGGTATCGGAACGAAACCGCACGCCTCTACGGTGTGCTGGACCGGCAATTGGCACAGAATGAATATGTGGCCGGGGACTATTCCATCGCTGACATGGCGATCTGGCCCTGGGCGTCTTTGTGGGAAGGTCAGGAGCAAACCCTGGACGACAAGCCGAACCTGGCGCGCTGGTTGGAAACGGTTGGCAGCCGACCGGCTGTGCAGCGGGGACATGCGCTGCATCTGGACCTGCGCACAACCAAGCAAAGCAAGTCGGCACAAGACACTTTGTTCAACAAAAAGAAGTGATCAAGACGCTCTGGGGGGAGACAAAACATGTTCATGGTCAGCGACTACGTGGCTCCGGAGGCAGTGATACTGTCCGCCGGTGCCGTCTTTACCATCGGCTATCTGATCACAAACCAGATCGTTCTGCGCCTCATGATCCTGCTGGGGACCTGCCTTTATACCTATTACTATTTCACCGCCGCAGACACGCCGTTGTGGGAAGCGATTTATACGTCGATGGTCATGGGCACCGCGAACCTGATCGGTCTGGGCAGCTTGCTCTGGCATCGCTCAAGCCTGGCCGTGCCTGCAGCACATCGCGACATCTACCCCCTGTTCGAAGGACTGCCACCCGGCGACTTCCGTGATCTTGTCAAACGTGCACGCCGGCACGTGCTGGATGAACGGACGCAGGTGACAACCGAAGGGGTCCAACCGGATAAGCTGTACTACGTGATTTCCGGCCCCATCCATATCACCAAACGGGGGGAGCGGTTCACAATGCCACCCAACCTGTTCGTAGGCGAGGTTGCCTATGCCACCCACCAAACAAGCGCCGCCACAACCCGTCTGGATGCAGGCAGCGAGGTGTTGGAATGGGACGTGGCCGAGCTGCGCAAACGGGCCGAAAAAAACTCGCGCTTTGCGCTGGCAATCGAGGCGATGATCACCAAGGATTTGGCGCTCAAAGTTGCATTTGCCGTAGCACCCCATTCCGGGGATTGGAACGAAGACGCGGCAAATGCACGGCCCGTGCGGGCCTAAGCGCCCTCTGCATCCTCGTCTTCGTCAGAGATCATGTGATCCTGCAGCGCCGCGAACTGCAGAAAGATGAATGCCATCATCGCAATCGGAAATCCGAAGGTTTCAATCTTGACCCACGCATCCGTGGACATGGTCCGCCAGATAACTTCGTTCGCTACTGCCAACGTGGCAAACATTGCACACAGCCTGCGGGTCAGGATCATCCACCCCTCGTGCCGCATGGGCACCGCATCACTCAGCACATAGGCCAGCCAGCTTTGCCCGCGCAGCAGGCCGATCCCCAGAAGCAGCGCGAACACACCGTAGACAATGCTTGTCTTCATCTTGAAGAACCGTTCGTCATTGAACCACGCGGTGAGCGCACCAAAGAAGATGACCATGAACGCGGTGAAAATCTGCATCCGGCTCAGCTTGCCAGTCAGGGCCCACAACACAGCCATAGCGATCAATATGATGGGCACGAAGATCAGCGTGGCGACGATAAAGCCGGAATACTCGGTTCCCGCAATCTCGTAGGTGTTGTCGCGGATGCGCAGGTAGATCAGGAAAAAGACCAGCGGTGGTCCCAGTTCCAGCACCTGTTTCAGCAGGGGATTGATCTCGCGCGCGTCTGCCATGCTCTTCCTTACGTTATCCGCCCATCTCGACGATGACCGCCCCGG
>NZ_JBYNDP010000166.1:0-6737 GCF_059783535.1 Tateyamaria sp.
CATAGGGGTTCGAGGTGTTGGTGCAGGAGGTGATCGAGGCGATCACGACCTTGCCGGATTCCATGGTGTAGTCTTCGCCGTCGACTGCGACTTCCTTGCCCATCGGACGCTTGAACGTCTCTTCCATTTCCTTGTGGAAGGCTGTTTTGGCGTCCGTCAGGGCCACATAGTCCTGAGGGCGTTTGGGGCCCGAAATGGCGGGCACGATTGTGCCCATGTCGAGGTGCAGGGTGTCGGTGTAGATCGGAGCATAGTCTGCGCCTCGCCAGAAACCGTTTTCTTTGGCATAGGCTTCGACTAGCGCGATGCGGTCTTCGTCCCGGCCTGTGTTGCGCAGGTAGCGCAGGGTTTCGTTGTCGATGGGGAAGAAGCCGCAGGTGGCGCCGTATTCGGGGGCCATGTTTGCGATCGTGGCCCGGTCGGCCAGTGGCAAGCGGTCCAGACCTTCGCCATAGAATTCGACGAACTTGCCCACAACGCCCTTGGCGCGCAACATTTCCACGACCTTCAGCACGAGGTCAGTGCCAGTGGTGCCCTCGATCATGGAGCCGGTCAGCTCAAAACCAATGACTTCGGGGATCAGCATCGAAATAGGTTGGCCGAGCATGGCGGCTTCGGCTTCGATCCCGCCAACGCCCCAACCCAGAACAGCTGCGCCGTTGACCATGGTGGTGTGGCTGTCGGTGCCGACAAGTGTGTCGGGATAGGCCACCTCGGCTCCGTTCTGGTCGGTGTCGGTCCAAACGGTCTGGGCGAGGTATTCGAGGTTCACCTGGTGGCAGATGCCGGTGCCGGGGGGGACAACGCGGAAGTTGTTGAAAGCGGATTGCCCCCATTTGAGGAAGGTGTAGCGTTCCATGTTGCGTTCGTATTCGCGGTCCACGTTCATCTGGAAGGCGCGGGGGTTGCCGAACTCGTCGATCATCACTGAGTGGTCGATGACAAGATCAACGGGGTTCAGCGGGTTGATCTTTTCCGGGTCACCGCCGAGGGCCACCAGACCGTCACGCATGGCGGCTAGGTCCACAACGGCGGGCACGCCGGTGAAATCCTGCATCAGCACGCGGGCAGGGCGATAGGCAATCTCGCGGGGGTTTTTGCCGCCTTTGGCGCCCCATTCCGAAAAGGCCTTGATATCGTCGACGCTGACGGTCTTGCCGTCCTCAAACCGCAGCATGTTTTCCAGCACCACCTTGAGGGCGGCAGGCAGGTTTGAGAAGTCGCCCAGACCCGCATCCGTGGCTGCGGGGATCGAGTAATAGTCGATGGAGTGATCGCCAACGGTCAGCGTCTTGCGCGTCTTTGCGGTGTCTTGACCTACGGTGATGGGCATGGGCTATCTTCCTTTCCTGAAACGGATGGGGCAATGACTTGGTTTCGTCATGCCCTGAAATGACGTCTGCGATCAACTGCATTTAGGGTGTGCGCGCCGTTTTTGTATACCGTTGCATACCGTTTTTGTACGCATTGTCGTGATCGGGCTGTCACATATGCTCAACAAACCTTGATTGGCAGTTTGGGAAAGTCTCTCATAATTAAGCCGTACCGGACGAACCCCAACCTACAACAGGTAGTACGCCCCCTTGATGCATCGTTTGATCCCCGTTGTCTTCGCGGCCTTCGCCAGCTTGACCAGCCCCGTCGCCGCGCAATCGCCCGTGGTGGTCGAACTGTTCACCTCTCAGGGATGTTCGTCGTGCCCCCCGGCGGACAAGTTGATGCATGAACTGGCCAAACGGGACGACGTGATCGCCCTGGCCTTGCATGTGGACTACTGGGACTACATCGGCTGGAAGGACGAGTTTGCGGACCCGGCCTATGCCAAGCGTCAGCGGGGCTATGCTGTCGAGGCGGGGCGCCGGTCCATCTACACCCCGCAGATGATCATCAACGGGCAGACAGACATAGTCGGTGCGCGGCCCATGGAATTGTCGCGATTGATTATGGAATATGCGGAAAAAGTGACGCCGGTTACTTTGGATGTCACGCGCAGCGGTGACAGCGTTCAGATCGTGGCGCAAAGCAGCGCCTCGAACGGACCGCTGGTTGTGCAGATGTTGCGCTATACGCCCGAACGCACGGCGCGCATCACACGGGGCGAAAACGCGGGCCACACAATTTCTTATGCCAATGTCACCGAGGATTGGAAAATCCTGCAGGAATGGGATGGCATCACTGATCTTGAGATCGAAGCAGACGCACCTGGTGAACTGCCTTTGGTCGTGATGGTTCAGCAGGGTTTGAGTGGCCCGATACTGGCCGCGGCGCAAATTCGGTAATTCCAGTTCAGCGGGCTCTGACCCGCCAGCGCCGCGCAACCCAGAGCCATTGATCCGGATTTGCCCTGATGCGTGCGCTGATGCTGTCATTCATCGCTTGCGTCATTTTCATTGGGTCTGAGTGCGGTATCGGATCTTCCATGACGCAGTCAAAGGTCAGTCCGTCGGCCTTTCGGATGCCATAAAACGGGATCAGCAGAGCATTATACCGTAGAGCCAGCTCGGCCGCCGAGACGGCTGTGTGCGCGGGGTGTCCGAGAAAATTCAGCACCGGCGCCTGAAAAACGTGCTGATCGAAAAGCAGAACAAGCTGGCCACCGGCCTTGAGATGGCGCACGAATCCTGCTGTCCCCTTACGTCCCTGCGGAAAAACAGGTCCACCAAATGCCTGCATGGTGCGCACGTAGTGGGCATTGAAGTACGGGTTCGACATATCACGATACAGCCCACCCACGTCGAAACCACGCCCTACGAGCGCGGCGCGCAAAGCTTCGTAGTTGCCGAAATGTCCGGTCACGAGGATCACCGGCTGTCCATTGTCGGCCGCGTCGACCATCGCTTGCAGTCCGGGCCCCTCAATCGCGGCATCTTTCTGGCGGTCCAGAAGGATGCGTGTCGAATAGTTTTCGATCAGTGTGCGCCCGACATTTCCAAGACTTTCACGCGCAATGCGCTCGTGTTCGGCATGCGGGAGGTGGGGCATCGCAAAAGCCACATGTTCCACTGCGCGGCGTTGGAAGCCAGCGGCTGGCCCCACAATGCGCGACATGATCCAACCCATGAATGGGACGCGCCAGCGATATGGCAAAGCAAGGGCAGCCCCAATACAGGTGCGCGCCACCGCGTTGGTGGCGAGGTAGGCGAGCTTGACGCGCCAGGGCAGGTCTTCGGGATCGTATCGCATCGAGGTCCGTGTTCTGGGCGTGCCGTCAATTGGCCCGCGTTTCCCGATGCCAGACATAAATCCCGGCCCCTGCGATCACAAGCGCGCCAATCAGCGTGGCAGCGTCAGGCCATTCATTGAAAAAGACCAACCCCCAGATCAAGGCTGTGATCAGCCCAACATAGTTAAAGGGTGCGAGCAGGCCCGCCTCGGCCTGCGACAGCGCGCGGATCAGCATCAATTGACCAACCGTGCCAAATACACCGATCACCCCGAGCAGTGCGATGGCTGACAGTGTCAGGGAGGGCGTGTGAAAAGGCACCAGACCGCTGATGATGACCGATCCGATCAGCCCGGTGTAGAAGAGGGACGTCCAGACATCTTCATCTGGGCCGACACGCCGGGTAATCAGCGTGTAGCCAGCAAAACAAAAGGCCGCGACAAGCGGCAACAGGGCTGCAGGTTGGAACACATCGGTTCCCGGGCGAATGATGATCAGAGCGCCCACAAGGGCGGCGACAATGGCGCCAATGCGGCGCGGCCCGAGCTGCTCACCCAGAAACAAGGCTCCGCCTAATGTGATCAACACGGGGTTCAGCGCCATGACAGTGGTTGCTTCGGCCAAACCAATATGGCCAAGGGCCGAGAAGAAAAAGAAGATGGCCAGCATCAAGACAACGGAGCGTGCGATTTGCAACTTGGGGTATCTGCTGCGCACCACCTGTCGCAAGCGGGGTGCGATCAGCATCAGCACGATCAGCATTTGTCCCGCGTAGCGTGCCCACAAGGCAGGCAGGGTGCCTGTGGCGGGTGACACCGCCTTGACCGCTACGTCCATGATGCCAAAGCAAATGATGGCTGTGACGGTCAGTAGGATGGCACGGGATGGATTGGAAGAATGCGTTTGCATTCATGCCGCTTACGCGGTGCCGTGAGGGGTGTGGAGTGCTTCGCGTTGGCGCAACGCCTGCGTCGAGCAGACCTCAGACGATGTAAGGTTGCGCATGATGGTGAGGCATCGTGTCGGCCCTATTCCTCTTCCTCTTGGGCGATGAGCATGAGGTCGCCGCTTGCCTCCATATCGCGGATCGCTTTGACAACATTGCCCATGGCCGCTTCGACATCTGCCGGTTTTGGCGTGCCAGCCTCTTCCACCTCTTCGCGCATCTGGTCTGCCATGCGCGCAGACATGTTGGTCAGGACAAACTCGACAGAGGGGTCGAACCCCATCGCCGGTGCCCCTGCAAAGGCCGTGATCAGATCGTCCTGTTCGACATTGCGCAAGATGCGCGGCACATCGCGGGGTTCAATTCGGGTTGGGATGTTTTCAAAGGTGAAGATGGCCTTGCGAACAGCGGTCGCGAACCCTTCGTCCGTTTCGTCCAACCCGGCAAGCATCTCGTCCCGGGTGGTGGAGGTCGATGAATTGAGGATGGCGCCGACACGTTCAACCGGCCCGTTGTCAAACGCCCGCACCGGCTGCGCCTCCAATTGGGTGGCGAGCGACAGGCCGATCCGTTCCACGGCTTCCGGCGTGACGGCCCCAGTCTGCGAGACGGCATAGGTGATCTGGCGTGCGCGCGGACCGGGGAGCAGGCCCAGAAGCTGCGCTGCCTTATCCACATTCAGTTTCGACAGCATGACGGCCGCGATTTCCACCGCTTCTTCTTCCAGAACCGGCAACAGGGTGTCTGGTTCCATCTCGCGAATGCGCTGCCAGGGATCGCCGCCGCGTTTCACACCAGCCTCTTTGCGCAGGCGCGCAGCTGTTTGCGCGCTGATCTTGCCATCAAGAGCATCCAGGGCGCCAGCCACGCTGCCCGGCAGGCTCAGGCCGATGCGTTCAACCTCTTCGGCGAACTCCGTCGCCACCATCTGCAACGTGTCCCGGTCGACCACCCGCATGGAGCCCATCGCCTTGGTCAGATGCGCTTGCAGGTCTTCGGGCAATTCTTCGAGTGCGATGTCCGCCCCTTCGTTCAGAAGTAGACGGACGACAATGGCGGCCTTGGCCCGACGCGACAGCGATAGTGGCGTGCGACTAGAAGAAAAACCGCCACCCTGCTGCACTGGGGCAAGGGTGGCGGACACGGGTACCAGTTCGGTCATGTCCTGCCTCGAAACGATTTGATGTCGTTCTTGGCAGGCAAAGGTTGAGAATCCCTCAACCCAGACTGGGGATCAGTAGTTGTACGTGGTCCCTGTTTCGATCGCGTCACGCAGGCTGGCTTCGGCCCAGGTGCCAGCTCCGCCACGGGCCTGGATTTCGCGCAACTGGATCATGGCTGCCACGGTGTCGCCTTCGACCACCTTGCCTTGGCCCATGTAGGAGCGGGCGAGAATGTTGTCGGGGTTCGCGTCGATGGCCTGCTGGTAATAGACGTTGGCCAGTTCAAGTTGGCCGGTCTTGCGGGCGGTGAAGCCGCGATAGGTCAGCACGCGGTCTTCGGCCTGATCTGGCATCTGGTCGAGCACGGTGTTGGCCTCGTTGTAGCGGCCTGCATAGGCCAGTTCGCGCACGGCTTTGTAAAGCTCATCCGCATCCAGATAGGATGTCTTGTCGGGGCGCACGCATTTGCCGATCGTCGCGTCCCACACACCGTTCACGGGCTGTGAAAAGCGGACATAAGCCTTCTTGTCGGGATCCCATTGGCGCGCCTGCAGGCAGTTCTGTGTGGTTTCGGTTTTCTTGGGTTTTGCGTTGTCGTTGCCGCCTGCGGCAAAGCTGCTGGTGGGCAAGGCCAGCGGGAGGGCGATGGCCGTGGTCAGGATCAGGGTGCGCAGCATGGGAAGTCTCCGTATTGGATGCGTCGGGTATGATGCAGAGACAACCCGACGCCTCCGCTTTTTATGCGATCACGAAATCGTGAGCGCTATCCGGTCGCCGTGACACAGCGGTTTGTGTCCGCGTCATAGACCGTGCCTTCTGCACAGGACATCGCTTGCTGTTCGTGTTTGCCATAGTTGCAGCCCATGGCGAATGTCAGCGTCGGGGCGAGGGTGAACGCCAGTGCCACCACAAGGGTCTTGGTCTTCATCTGTCCTCTCCTTTGTCTTGGGTGAGGCAAAGGTAGTCCAGAGAGGGTGATCCGCCAAAGAAAAACGCAAACAGGCGTATGGTGATGCGCCTTACTGCATGCAATCTGCGCGAAAGCGGGTAAGGCGGAGGTGTCCTCCGCCGCATATTTTAGGGCGCGAAAACCGTAAGGCGGACGTGTCGTCAGCCCCGCAGGTCAGCCTTCGGCGAACACCCGGGCAAAGATCGTGTCGACATGCTTGGTGTGATAGCCAAGGTCGAACTTCTCTTCGATCTCTTCCTTGCTCAGGGCGGCGGTCACATCCGCATCGGCCAGCAATTCCTCTTTGAAATCCGTGCGGTGTTCCCAGACCTTCAACGCGTTGCGCTGGACAAGGGTGTAGGCATCCTCGCGGCTGACACCGGCTTGGGTCAGGGCAAGTAACACGCGCTGACTCATCATCAGACCGGGGAACTTGTTCATGTTCTCCAGCATGTTCTCGGGGAAGATCAGCATCTTGTCGACAACGCTGGTCAGGCGCGCCAGCGCAAAGTCGAG